>JBEEGB010000486.1:0-4500 GCA_041166585.1 Acidimicrobiaceae bacterium | reverse complement strand
GCCAGCCAGGAGACCGACGCCGACCCCGAAGCCCAGCTGCTCGACGCGCTGGCGGACAAGTACAACGTGCTGTTCTCCGTGGCCGCCGGCAACGCAGGGCCCACCCTGCAGAGCGTCGGCTCCCCGTCGACGGCCAGCCAGGCGCTGTCCGTCGGCGCGGCGGTGACCGACTACGACCTGAACCACCCCACGGCCGACACGCTCCACGGCATGAACGGCAACGTGAACACCGCAGCCGCGGACGCCGGCCGGTCGGCCATCGCCACCTTCAGCTCACGCGGCCCGAGCGGCGATCGGCTCATCAAGCCCGACGTCACCGCCCCCGGCTCCTACTACGTCTCGGTCGAGGCCAGCACCGGTGGCGAGGTGCACGCCGGTGACGCCGCGGTCGGCAACAAGTACTCCTTCGACCCGCAGTACGCCGTGCTCTCGGGCACCTCGATGGCGGCCCCGGCGGCGGCGGGCTCCGCCGCTCTGGTCATCGACGGCTACCGCAAGGCCGCAGGCCACTCGCCCGCGTTCTACGTGGTGAAGGCCGCGCTGGCGAACACCGCCCACGCCGGTGCGTTCGAGGGCCCGATCACCGGGCTCATCTCCTCGATCAAGTCGAACCGCCTCGGAATGGACCCTGCCACCCTGTTCCCGCCCCGCAACGCGGCCGACGTCGGCGTCACGGGCGAAGGCGCAGGCCGGATCAACGTCCCCGACGCCGTGCTGGCCAGCACGGTCGGCGTCGTCGCCTACACCCCCGGCGCCCGGGACGCGAACGGCAACATCACAAAGAACGCCTTCCAGCCGAGCTGGTCGATCGACGACCTCGGCCCGGGCCAGACGGCGGCACAGACCTTCGTGCTGCGGGGTGGCGACCTCGCCCCGAGCTCGGTGCCGGTGACGTTCGCCGTCGAGCCCGGCCACGAGGCAAACGGCGTGCACTCGGCGACGGCGTCGTGGTTCACGCTGCCCAGCTCCGCAACCGCCGCCAAGGGTGCCGAGACCCCCATCACCGCCGGCCTCCAGGTGCCGGCCGGCACCCTCCCGGGCCAGTACACGGCCACCATCGTCGCCACCGCGACGCTCGCCGACGGCGTGATCCAGCACGTGCGCATCCCCGTGCAGCTGTTCGTCCGGGTCTCCTCGCACGGCACCGTCGAGGGCCCGATCTGGGCCAGCGACACGACCGACTACTCGGTCGTGGGCTACGAGCACCCGTTGGGCCAGATCTACACCGACTGGACGTCGATCCCGGTCCGGGTGCCGGCTGGCGTCACGACCATGAACGTGAAGGTCTGGGACCCCGCCGGGGCGTCGACGATGGACGTCTTCGTGTTCGACAACACCGGCAACGAGGTGAACTCGACGGTCACGAACGACGTCCAGCACTCCATCCCCGGTGGGGTGGCGCTGACGCCGACCGCGGCCGACACGCCTGGCCTCGTCACCCTGGCCGTCGGCACCGATGTGCAGGTGGGGGACATCCTCTGGCTGGTCGTGTCCGACACCAAGCCCGCCAAGCCGCTGACGTTCGAGACCTACCACCTGGAGCTCTCGACGTCCTGACCTGAGACCAATCGTTCTGGCGTCAATCACGTCCGCATAGGCGACATGGTTGACGCCAGAATGAGGCGTTAGCGGCGGCCCTCGAAGCGGACGAGGGACTGCTTGAGGGGGACGAGGTCGCGGCGGTACTGGCGGTGCGCGCCCTCCACGGCGTCGTGGGCCCTCGCCTCGAGGTCGTGCAGCTCGCGCTCGAGCCGGGCCACCTCGGCCTCGAGCTCGAGCACCCGCTTGACGCCGGCGAGGTTCAACCCGTCGTTCGTGAGGTCCTGGATGCGGCGGAGCTGCTCGATGTCGTGCTCGCTGTAGCGCCGGCTGCCCCCGCCGGTGCGAGCGGGGTCGACGAGGCCCTTGCGCTCGTAGATGCGCAGGGTCTGGGGATGCACCCCGGCGAGCTCGGCCGCGACCGAGATGACGTAGACCGCTCGGTGGGTCTCCTGTCGATCGGCCATCGCACTCACACCCCCAGATGCGCCCGTGGGGATTCACGCGTGGCGGCGGCCAACGACTCCACTGCCTTGCGTTCGGCTGCTGACATCTTCGCAGGGACGGCAACCTCGATGGTGACCAAGAGGTCGCCGGCAGGCTGCGAGCCCTCGGCGGGCACGCCCCGGCCCTTGACCCGCATCGTCTTGCCCGACCGGGTGCCAGGCGGCACCTTGATCGTCACCGGGACACCGTCGAGGGTGGGCACGACGACGTCAGCGCCGAGCGCGGCCTCGGGGAACGTCACCGGCACGGTGATGGTGAGGTTCCGCCCCGAGCGGCCGAACAGCGGGTTCACCGCAACCCGGGCGATCACGTAGAGGTCACCGTTCGGGCCGCCGTTGCGGCCCGGTCCCCCTCGGCCCGGCAGCCGGATGCGCTGGCCGTCGGTGACCCCCGCCGGCACCCGCACCTTCACCTGCCGCGCCTTCACCTCGGTGCCCGTGCCGCGGCACGTCGGGCACGGCTCGTCGACGACGAAGCCGGTGCCGCGGCACTCGGGGCACGGCGTGGAGAACGAGAAGAAGCCCTGGTTCTCGTCGATCACGCCACGGCCCCCACACCGGGGGCAGGCGTGAGGCGCGGTGCCGGGCTTGGCGCCGCTGCCGTGGCAGGTGTGGCAGGCGACGTCGCTCGTGAGGTTCACGGTGGTCGTGACGCCCTGCACCGCGCCCTCGAACGACAGCTGCAGGTCGGCCTCGAGGTCGGCGCCGCGCTGGGGACCGGCGCCCCTCGGCTCGCGGCCTCGACCCCGTCCGAAGAGGTTGCCGAACAGGTCACCGAGCCCGCCGAGGTCGTCCGTGCTGAACGAGAAGCCCCCTGGGGCCCCGCCGCCGCCGCCGAAGGGGCCCGAGATGGGACCCATGCGCCTGACCTCGTCGTACTCCTTGCGCTTGGCCTCGTCGCCGACCACGTCGTAGGCGGCCGAGACCTCCTTGAAGCGCTCCTCAGATGCGGCATCGCCCGGGTTGGCGTCGGGATGCAGCTTGCGGGACAGCTTGCGGTACGCGCTCTTGATCTCCTTCGCCGTCGCCGTGTCCGACACGCCGAGGACCGCGTAGTAGTCCTTCTCGAACCACTCCCTCTGCGGGGGCATGGTTAGCCCTTCACTTTCACCATGGCGGGACGGAGCACGCGGCCCTTCCACGTGTAGCCGGACCGGTACACCTCGCTCACGACGGGATGGCTCACGTCGGCGTCGTCGCCATCGCCGGGCTCGTGCTGGACGGCCTCGTGGTGGTTGGGGTCGAACGCCTCGCCCGCCGGGTAGAGGAGGACGAGCCCTTCCTTTTCGAGCGCGTCCATGATCGCCTCGTAGATCGGCTTGACGTCCTCGTGCCCGTGCGTGAGCGCGCCGTCGCAGGCGTCGAGCACGGGGAGCAGGCTCTCGACGAGACGGCCGGTCGCCGCCTCGGTGTCCTGGGCGATGCGCTTGCCGACGCCCTTCTTGTAGTTCTCGAACTCGGCCTGGAGCCGTTGCGCGAGCGCGAGGTAGTCGTCGCGCTGCGCCGCGATCTCGGCCAGGTCGGCCTCGAGCGCCTCTCCAGCCTCCTCCAGGTCGGGATCATCATCGAAGTCGTCGGCGGGAGGGAGGTGGGCCCCGTCGGGCGCGGCCGCCTCCACCTCCTCGTCCTGCTCGCTGGGCTCGCTCATGTCGTTACTTGGTCGAGTCCTCGTCGACGATCTCGGCATCGACGACATCGTCGTCATCCGGCGGCGGCGTGGCACCGGCGCTGGTGTTGCCCTGCGCGTAGTCGCGGTCGGCGGCCGACGCGGCCTCGTAGAGCTTCTGGGTGAAGTCCTGCGACGCCGTCATGAGCGACTCGGTGGCCTGCTTGATGGCCTCGACATCGGTGCCCGCCAGCGCCGTCTTGAGCTCGCCCAGCCGGCCCTCGACCGATGACCGCTCGTCCTCGGAGAGCTTCTCGCCCTGCTCGCGCAGCAGCTTGTCGGTCTGGTACACGAGCGTGTCGGCGTTGTTGCGGGCCTCGGCCTCGTCCCTGCGCTCGCGGTCTTCCTGGGCGTGGGACTCGGCGTCGCGGATCATCTGGTCGATCGCGTCCTTGTTGAGCGACGACTGACCGGTGATGGTCATCGACTGCTCCTTCGACGTGGCCCGGTCCTTGGCGGACACGTGCACGATGCCGTTGGCGTCGATGTCGAACGTGACCTCGATCTGGGGCACGCCGCGGGGCGCCGGGGGCAGGTCGACGAGCTGGAACTTGCCGAGGGTCTTGTTGAACTGCGCCATCTCGCGCTCGCCCTGCAGCACGTGGATCTCGACGGAGGGCTGCATGTCCTCAGCCGTCGTGAACACCTCGGTGCGCCGGGTGGGGATCGTGGTGTTGCGCTCGATGAGGCGGGTCATGACGCCACCCTTGGTCTCGATGCCGAGCGACAGGGGCGTCACGTCGAGGAGGAGGACGTCCTTCACCTCGCCCTTGAGCACACCGGCTTGGA
>JBEEGB010000485.1:0-2822 GCA_041166585.1 Acidimicrobiaceae bacterium | reverse complement strand
GTCGACGATGTTGGGCTCGTCATCGACGACGAGAATCCGCCGCTGCCTGGATCCATCTGCGCTCATGGACCAAGTGTGGCGAAGAAGTCTGGGAGTTTGCTGAGAGCTGCTTTCCCACGCCGTTGTGGTCGGACCGCTACGGGGTCTCGGGCCTGAAGATCAGGTTATGGTCGCCCGGATGTCCTCTTCGACTCCCTCCGTCCCTGCGGTTCGCGTCGAGGGAGTGACGAAGAGCTTCGGCGCCACCGCCGCGCTCGCGGGCGTCGATTTGATCGTTCCGGAGACCACCGTTTTCGGGCTGCTCGGACCGAATGGAGCGGGTAAGACCACGCTCGTGCGCGTGCTGGCGACGTTGCTGACTCCCGACGCCGGACGTGCCGAGGTCTTCGGTCGCGACGTCGTCGGCGACGCCCCAGCGGTCCGCGAACTGCTCGGGCTGACGGGGCAGTTCGCAGCGGTCGACGAGGTCCTCTCGGGACGTGAGAACCTCGTGATGTTCGGCCGCCTGTTCGACCTCTCGCCGGCGGCGGCCCGGCGTCGCGCGGACGAGCTGCTCGAGCGCTTCGACCTCGCCGACGCCGGCGACCGCCCCGCGCGCACCTACTCCGGCGGGATGCGCCGCCGGCTCGATCTCGCATCGAGCTTGCTGACGCGCCCGCGCATCCTCTTCCTGGACGAGCCCACGACGGGGCTCGACCCCCGCAGCCGTAACGAGATCTGGACGATCGTGCGCGAACTGGTCCGCGAGGGCACGACACTGCTGCTGACGACGCAGTACCTAGAGGAGGCGGACGAGCTCGCGGATCGGATCGCGGTGATCGACCAGGGTCGGGTGATAGCCGAGGGCACCGGGCACGAGCTGAAGGAGCGGATCGGCGGCCAGATCCTTGAGGTCGAGCTCGTGAGCGCGGCGCGCCGCGACGAGGCCCAGGCGGTGCTGCGTGGCGTCGGCTGCGGCGAGCCGGAGCCGGACGAGCGCGCCGACAGGCTCACGCTACCCGCGCCGCGAGACGGGCTCGAGCTGGTCGAGGACGCCGCCGCGGCCCTGCGCCACGCCCACATCGATGTGACCAACCTCGGGCTGCGCGGCCCCACGCTCGACGACGTGTTCCTCCAGCTCACCGGCGCGCCGGCGAGCGAGAACGGCGACCAGTCGCGGTCGTCGACCACCGCAGCGCTCGCCACGGGCGAGCCCGCCCGGCCGGTACCCGGCCCTCAGCGCGAGCCGCACCGCCCGGCGCGCACGCTCCGTCAGCTCCACGTCCCCAGCCCGGCCGAGACGCGCTCGGCGCTCAGCGATATGCGCGTTGTCACTGGCCGCAACCTTCGCCACTTCATTCGCCAGCCACAACTCCTGATCTTCTCGACGATCCAGCCGATCATGTTCGTGCTGCTGTTCGCGTACGTCTTCGGCGGCGCGGTCAAGGGCTCGCTGGCGCACGGCGTGAAATACATCGACTTCCTTCTGCCGGGCATCTTCGTGCAGTCGGTCGCGTTCCGCGCGACGCAAACCGCGGTCGGCCTGTCCGAGGACCTCGAGCGCGGCGTCATCGACCGTTTCCGCTCGATGCCGATGGCCCGCTCGGCGGTACTGATCGGCCGCACCGTGGCCGACCTCGTGCGCAACGTCCTGATCATCGGGCTGATGATCGGGGTTGGCTACCTCATCGGTTTCCGCTTCCAGGCCGGGCTGCTGAATGCACTCGCATGCGTAGCAGTCGTCAGCGCGTTCGGGTTCGCGCTCAGCTGGATCTTCGCGTTCGTGGCGCTCACGGTGCGCGGCGCGGAGGCGGCGCAGTCGGCGGGCTTCGTGGTGATCTTCCCGCTGGTGTTCGCGAGCTCCGTGTTCGTGCCAGTCTCGAGCATGCCGGACTGGCTGCAGGCGTTCGCGAACGCGAGCCCCGTCACGCTGACCGCGAATGCCGCGCGGACCTACGCGCTCGACGGTGGGGTGCCGGGATCGCTCGCGGGGGCGGCCGCGTGGATCATCGGTCTGCTGGCGATCTTCATCCCGCTGTGCGTCTGGCGCTACCGGCGCATGAATTAGCCATCGCGGTCGGCCGAGTTCGGTGATCAGGGAGAGGGTACGATCGGCCCGTGTCGCATGCGGCCGCACTCGTCGATGAGATCGCCAACGAGCTTGACAGCTGGCCCGGTGTGCGCATCGAGCGACGCTCGGACGGCGCCGCCCTAGTGCGCTACGAACAGCTTGAGCTCGGCATCCTTGATCGCGACCGTGGCGTGGTCGAGCTGCGCTTCTCGCATCCGGAGCGCGACCAGCTCGTCGAGCGTGGAGATGCCGAGCCGGCCGACTCGGCGCCCGATTCCGACGCGGTCAGCCACGACGTCCACGGGCCCGCTGACGTGACCGCCGTGCTCGAGCTGTTCGACCACCGCTACCGCGACCTTCGCGGCGAAGACGACCCCTACAGCTCGCAGGACCCGGCCTGAGCCCGCCGGTCAGGCGTTGCGGATGACGTTCGAAACAGTGGACGATCTTGCGACGCCGCTGCCGGCGGGGGCCAAGGCACCCGACTTCGAACTTCCCTCGACGCCCGGCGAGACAGTGTCGCTGGCCGAGCTACGGGGCCAGCCCGTGATCCTTGCCTTCTATCCCGCGGACTGGAGCCCGGTCTGCTCCGATCAGATGGCGTTGTACCAAGAGGTGCTCCCAGAGTTCCAAAGGTTCAACGCGGCGCTCATGGGCATCTCGGTGGACGGGGTGTGGAGCCACTTGGCCTTCGCAAAGGATCGGAACCTGCATTTTCCTTTGCTCGCGGACTTCGAGCCGAAAGGGGAAGTGGCCCGCGCGTATCAGGTCT
>JBEEGB010000484.1:0-5796 GCA_041166585.1 Acidimicrobiaceae bacterium | reverse complement strand
GCGGTCATGTCCGTGTGCGGGAACAGGCCGGGCACGAGCCCGTTCACCTGGATGCCGTAGGGGCCCCACTCGACCGCGAGGGTCTCGACCATGTTCTTCACGCCGGCCTTCGCCGCGGCGGAGTGGGCGAAGCCGGGCCCACCGGTCCACGCGTACGACGCACCGATGTTGATGATCGAGCCCGGTGTACCCGCGGCGAGGTGCCGGCGAGCGAACTCGCGGGCGCAGAAGAACGTGCCGTTGAGCGTGATGTCCACGACCGTGCGCCACGCATTCGCGGACATGTCTTCGGCGGGGACGGGGAAGTTGGCGGCTGCGTTGTTCACCAGCACGTGGGGGAGACCGAGCTCAGCCTCCGCGGTGTCGAAGGCGGCGGCGATCTGGTCGGGCTCGCGGATGTCGCACTCGACGGTGAGGACGGTGGTGCCGAGCTCCTCGAGCGCCTCCCGCCCGGCGGCGAGGTGCTCGGCCTTGCGGCTGGCCACCACGATGTCAGCGCCAAGGCGGGCGAACTCCGTGGCGGTGGCCTTGCCGAGGCCAGTGCCGCCGCCCGTGATGAACACCGTCGTGCCCGCGAAGGTGCCGGGGGGCAGCGCGCTGGCTCCGATGGCAGGCGGCTCGGGAAGGCCGGTCGTCTCCGTCATGTCCTGCCTCAGCTTCCGGTGTAGACGGGGTCACGGCCCTCGGCCCTCGCGGCGCGCAGCTCGGCCATGTCGTCCGAGCGGCTGATGAACGTCTGGCCGATGAGCTCTTCGGCCATCGATGACCTGATCTCCGGTTCGGCCAGGTGCTTCAACACCCGGCGCGCGACCTTCACCGTCACCTGCGGCGCGGCCGCGATCTTCGCGGCCATCTCCAGAGCCACCGTGTCGAGCTCGGCGAGCGGCACGATGCGGGAGACGACACCGTGGGCGTACGCCTCGTCGGCATCCATCGCTCGTCCGGTGAGCACCATGTCGGCGGCGACCCCGTGGCCGCAGATCTGGAAGAGGCGACCGACCCCGCCGGTGTCGGGTATCACGCCGTAGGTCACCTCCGGCAGCATGAACCGGGCTCCCTCGGCGGCGATCCTGATGTCGCACAGCAGGGCCCGCTGGAACGAGGCTCCGATCGACCAGCCCTTGCACGCCACGATGATCGGGGCGTCGAGGTCGAAGAGCTGCTGGATCCCCCGATGGCCCCTCGTCATCAGCTCGTGGTGGGTGAGCTCGACCTGGTGTCCGCCGATGGCCGCGACGTCGCGTCCCGAGGAGAACGACTTGCCCTCTGCTCGCCAGACGATCGCTCTGACCTCGGGACGCTGTGCGAGCTCGGCCAGGATCTCGAAGAGCCGCTGGTCCATCTCGTCGTCGAACGCGTTGTGCTTGTCGGGGTTGTCGTTGGTGATGACGGCGATGGGGCCGTCGAGCTCCAGCCGGACCTTCGGTTCGCTCATGGGGACTCCAGGCTCAGGACGAGAACGTGAACAGGAACAGCTGCGTGGCGTAGGCGACGAGGCGCGGTTGCTCCGCCCCCTCCGGCCCACAATCCCACAGCGCCATGTCTGCCGACGCATAGCCGTCGCCCGCGTAGCGAGCCCGGTTGTGGGCCAGCACCCACGGCGAGCGGCACGCATCGAGGAGGTGCACCGTGAGGTCGACGCTGGGCGCGAACCACAGGCGGTCGTCGCGCCCCACCTTCTCGCCGACGGCGCCGGGCATCGTGTCGGCGAGCACGACGATCGCCAGGGGATCGATCGTCCCGTCGTCGAGGAACGGCGGATCGTCGAACCGGTACCACATCGCCCGCTCGGCCCGATCGGGCACGTAGTCGTCCCAAGGTGCGTGACCGAGCACCGCGCGGCCCTCGACCCACAGGTCCCAGAACGGCATCGGATCGAACGCGGGCACGTCAGGCGGTGGGGGATCGCGGAACGAAGGGCAGTCGTCGGGGTGCGGGATCTCGACCGGGGGCTCGAGGTCGGTGAAGGTGAAGCCTGGTCGAGTGCTCCCGAACACGCCGGTGGTGAGGTGGCCGCGCGCCGCACCGGTGTTCGCGACCTCGGCCCTGAGGTGCGACATCGAGCGCCCCTTGCGCAACAGCTCGACCTCGATCGACACAGGTCCGTGAGCCACCTGTGCGACGAACGTCGTGTGCAGCGTGCGCAGCCGCTGCGTCGGATCGTTGAGGGCGTCGGTCATCGCCCGGAGGGCGAGCGCGGTGACGATCCCGCCCTGTGGGAGGGGGCGCAGGTTCCAGCTCTCGTCGATCGTCGCGTCATATCGACCGGATCCGGTGCTCGTGACGCTCGACGAGGCAAAGAAGGCGTTCCCCACCCGGGCACGCTCGCCGCCAAACGGCCGACGCGTCAACTGCGTTCTGGCGAGGAGACGGGAGGTTGTTAGACAAGCGCAGTGACTGTGTTCGAGGCGATCGCCATCATGGCGGCGGGGATGGCGGCGGGAGGCGTCAACGCCGTCATCGGCTCAGGCAGCCTCATCACGTTCCCGACCCTGCTCGCGTTCGGGTACGCGCCGGTCACCGCCAACGTCTCCAACAACATCGGCCTGGTGCCCGGATCGATCAGCGGTGCGATCGGGTACCGGCGCGAGCTGCGCGGCCAAGGCCAGCGGGCGAGGACGCTGGCGGTCGGCTCGGGGACAGGGGGCCTGGTCGGCGCGGTGCTGCTGCTCACGCTGCCGTCGAACGTGTTCGAGTCGATCGTGCCGGTGCTCGTGCTCACCGCGTGCGGGCTGATGGTGGCCCAGCCCAGGCTCTCGACCTGGGTTGCCGGGCGCCGATCGCGCAGCACGCGTGACGTCGGTGCCGCGCCCGTCGCTGTCGCCTTCGTCGCCGGGATCTACGGTGGCTACTTCGGGGCGGCGCAGGGCGTCATCCTGCTCGCCAGCCTCGCGGTGCTCCTCCCTGACGACATCCGCAGGACCAACGCGCTCAAGAACGTGCTCGCCGGCACCGTCAACGGCGTGGCCGCGGTGCTCTTCATCGTCTTCGCCGATGTCGACTGGCCCGTCGTCGGCCTGATCGCCACGGGCTCGGTGATCGGGGGAGCGCTCGGGGCGGGCGTCGGTCGGCGCATCCCTGCATCCGTGCTCCGGACGCTGGTGGTGCTCCTCGGCCTCGGTGTGGCGATCCGGCTGATCGTCAAGTGAGGTGCTCCGCGGCAACGCGCTTCGGAACGACCATCCGCCATGCGTCGAGCACGAGCTCGCGCATCTCGACCGGGTCGATGGCGGCGAGGCGCCCTTTCAAGTCGACTCCCCGGAGCGGCTAGGTTGCCAACTTCGTGAGCAGCTCCCGACGTCGAGGTCTGCGGCGCTGCGCCGCGGTGCTGGCCGTGCTCGTCGTCGTCATGGTGGGCGGCTCTGCCTGGGCTGCGGCATCGACCGGCAACACCGATCCCTCCCGAGCGCGGCACGAGCTCACCACGGCCAAGGCGGTGGTGCTCGGTGTCGTCGAGGGGATCACGGAGTTCCTGCCGGTGAGCTCGACCGGTCACCTCACGGTGGCCGAACGGCTGCTGGATGTCGGGCAGGACAGCTCGACCAAGGACGCGATCAAGTACTACACGGTGATGATCCAGATCGGCGCGATCGTCGCCGTGCTCGCGATCTTCTGGTCGCGCGTCGTGCAGATGATCCAGGGCCTGTTCGGGCGCAGCGAGGTCGGCCGCCGGACGCTGCTCGCGCTCGTCATCGCGTTCATCCCCGCTGCCGTCGTCGGTGTCGCGTTGGAGAAACCGATCGAAGACAAGCTCTTCGGCCCGTTCCCTGTCGCGATCGCCTGGATCGTCGGAGGGCTCGCGATCCTCGTGTTCGCCCGCCGCCAGCAGCGCGAGGGCTCAGGCGGCCAGTCGCTCGACACGATCACCAGCCGCCAGGCGCTCATCATCGGCGCGTCGCAGGTGCTTGCGCTGTGGCCCGGCACCAGCCGGAGCCTGGTGACGATCATCGCCGCCGTCTTGGTGGGGCTCAGCCTGCAGGCCGCCGTGGAGTTCAGCTTCCTGCTCGGGCTCGCGACGCTCTCCGCCGCCACGCTCTACACCGGCGCCAAGCACGGCTCGGAGGTGGTCGATGCCTTCGGGGTGGCCAGCCCGCTGGTCGGTGTGATCGTCGCCATGGTCGCGGCGTTCGTCGCCGTGCGCTGGATGATCACGTACCTCAACCGCCACGACCTGTCCGTGTTCGGGTGGTATCGCCTGGCCGTCGGCGTCCTGACGATGGTGTTGCTGGCCACCTCGGTTCTTTAGTACCCCGAGCCGTTTCGCCAGGCGCGCGTTCGGGGAAGGTGGTGCCATGTCCCCCTCGCTGCGCTTCGTCGACGACACGGAACCCGGCATCCGCCGCAAGGGCACCAAGCGGTTCCGCTACGTCGAGGACGGCACGGGGTCCGCGTTGCGGGACCGTGAGACGGTCGCCCGCATCGCCGCGCTCGCCATCCCTCCGGCGTGGACCGACGTGTGGATCTGCGCCGATCCCGGCGGCCACATCCAAGCGACCGGACGTGACGCGAGGGGACGCAAGCAGTACCGGTACCACGCCGACTTCCGCGCCGAGCGCGAGCGGACGAAGTTCGACCAGCTCGTCGAGTTCGGCAACGCGCTGCCCGACATCCGCCGGCAGGTGGACGAGGACCTCGATCGCAAGGGCATGCCGTTCGAGCGCGTCGTGGCGCTCGTGGTGTCGCTGCTCGAGCAGACGTTCGTGCGCGTCGGCAACGAGAGCTACGCGATCGAGAACGGCACGTTCGGCCTGACGACGCTGCGGCGCAAGCACGTCGTGGTCCAGGACGGCACCATCTCGCTCAAGTTCAAGGGCAAGGGAGGGCGCGCCCACGAGGTGCCTTGCAACGACGCCCGGCTGTGCCGGCTCATGCGGCGGTGCCAAGACCTCGGCGGACAGCTGCTGTTCGAGTACCGGGACGAGGAGGGTGATCTCTCACCCGTGAGCTCGCAGGACGTCAACGCCTACCTCCGCGCCGCGTCGGGCCTCGACGCGACGGCGAAGACGTTCCGGACGTGGGGCGCCACCGTGCTGGCGGCAGCGGCGTTCGCGGTGCTCGACGCCCCCGAGACGGTGAAGGAGCGACAGCTCGGCGTCAAGACCGTGGTCGGCGCGGTGGCCGACGAGCTGGGCAACACGCCGACCGTCTGTCGGGCGAGCTACATCCACCCCGTGGTGATCGAGCGCTACGAGGACGGGACGTTGCCCGCGCGATGGGCCAAGGGCCCGAGCCGTGACGGCCACGGCCTCATCGCCGAGGAGCGACGGCTGCTCCACGTCCTCGGCTCCCGCCGCCGTCGCCCGAGCCTCCTCGCCGCCGCGGCCTGACCTCGTCCCGACCCCCCCCGAACTTCGGAGCGAACGTTGCGCAAACCGCACCGTTCGCATCCAACATTGCGTCAGGGGGTGGGGGTGCGTTCGAGGACGGCGAGGGGGAAGGCGCCGCGGAGGGCGGCGAAGGGGACGGGCTGACCGCCTTCGAGCTCGGCATCGACGAGCGCCGAACGCCAGCGTCCGGGCGGCAGTGCGATCGTGGCCGCGTCGTCGATGCCGCCGAAGGGCAGGCGGGGCACGGCGACCAGCACGCTGGCGCCGCGGGCGAACGCCAACACGCGCGCGGAGCTCGAGGGCGCGGGCTCGTACGCGCCGTCGCGCCCGAACGCCTCGGGACGGCGGCGGCGCAGCTCGAGTCCGGCCCGTACGAGCGCCAGCTTCGGCAGCCCCGAGTCCTGGCGGTCGGCCCAGAGGGCGCCGGCGTCGGGGCCCGCCTCGACCTCGGCGAGCGCGGCGCGTCGCG
>JBEEGB010000483.1:0-7959 GCA_041166585.1 Acidimicrobiaceae bacterium | reverse complement strand
CGCTCGCCGAGGGACCAGCGCCTGGCGACGAGGTCGAACGATGACGCTGTTCGACCACGGCTTGGGTGGCCCGGCCGAGCGGGTCCCCGTCGACCACGAGGCACGCGAGCGCGTGCGCAACGACGTGACCCACAACCTCTTCGTCGAGGCCGGAGCGGGCACCGGCAAGACGAAGGTCCTCGTCGATCGCGTCGTTCGGCTGGTGTCGTCCGGCACCGTTCGAGAGCCGGCCGGCCTGGTGGCGATCACGTTCACCGAGGCCGCGGCTGCTGAGCTGCGCGACCGCATCCGGTCCGAGCTCGAGCGCGCCGCCGCGAACGAAGCACTGCCCGCAGACGAGCGCGCCCGCTGCCGCACCACCCGCGACCGCCTCGACGAAGCGGTCATCACCACGTTGCACGGCTTCGCGCAGCGCGTCCTGGCCGAGCACCCGCTCGAGGCCGGCCTGCCGCCGTCGTTCGAGGTCGACGACGGTGTCGCATCCCGCGTGCGCTTCGTCGAGCGTTGGAACGCGTTCTGCGATGACCTCTTCGACGACCCCACCGCCGAGGCCGACCTCCTCCTGGGCCACGCGCTCGGTCTTGGCACCGGCCGGCTGCGCGACGTCGCCCAGCGGTTCCACGATCGCTGGGACCGTGTCCTCGAAGCCGACCTCCTCGTGCCCACCGTGCCGAGGGTCGACCTGGAGCCGATCGTCGCCCCGCTGCGCGAGGCCATCCTCGTGGCCGGCGATCGCCTGGTCAGCGACGACATCCTGGCCAACATCGTGCGGCAGTGGGCCTCGGTCGCGCTCCTGCTCGACCAGGCCATCTCCGCGGGTGACGAGCTCGAGGCGATCCGAACGCTGGCGTCCGCGCCGCTCCGACAGCCGGGCGGCTACGGCAAGAAGCCCCTCTGGGGAGACGACAAGCCCGTCATCGCCGAGCTCGGCACCCGCGCCCGCGACGCGTCGATCGCGGTGCTCGAGCAGCTGCGGCGCGCGGTGCTCGAGCGCATGTTGCCCCGGCTGCGCGACTTCACCGCGGCCGGTGTCGAGGAGCGACGGTCACGAGGGCGTCTCGAGTTCCATGACCTGCTCGTGCACGCACGGAACCTGCTCCGCGCCGACGCCGGCGTTCGCGCCGGCTTGGCGTCGCGCATCGACGTCATCCTCATCGACGAGTTCCAGGACACCGACCCGATCCAGCTCGACATCGCGTTCTTGTTGGCCGCGGCCGACCCGTCCGCGCCGCCCGCGCCGTGGGCCGAGGCCGAGCTGGCACCGGGCAAGCTCCTCATCGTCGGCGACCCGAAGCAATCGATCTACGGCTTTCGGGGAGCCGACATCTCGCTGTGGGATCGGA
This sequence comes from Acidimicrobiaceae bacterium, assembly GCA_041166585.1. Classification (GTDB taxonomy): domain Bacteria; phylum Actinomycetota; class Acidimicrobiia; order Acidimicrobiales; family JACDCH01; genus JBEEGB01. The sequence goes on along the minus strand of JBEEGB010000483.1, from coordinate 6,616 downwards.
CGAGGAGTCGCTTCGGGCCCGATGTCGTCCGTCTCGACCAGAACTTCCGCACCGTTCCTCAGCTGCTGGCGTGGGTCAACGAGGTGTTCGCCGAGGTCATCGCGGAAGGCGAGGAGGGGATGCAGCCGAGCTTCGACCGCTTGGCTGCGTTCCGTCCCGACCTCCGTGAGGGGCCGGCCGTGATGATCGTCGGCGGCCCGGTCGACCAGCTGCCCGTGGCCGAGCTGCGTGAGCGCGAGGCGAGCGATCTGGCCGAGCTGATCGTGAGCCTGCGCGCCGATGGCGTGACCGTGTCGCCTCCGGAGGGCCCCGAGGGAGCCCCACCACGGCCGTTGCGCTTCGACGACATCGCGCTGCTGGTGCCGACGCGCACACCGCTGGCGCAGCTCGAGCGCGCCCTTGATCGCCACGACATCCCCTCTCGCGTCGAGAGCCGCTCGCTCATCTGGGCCACCGACGCCGTGCGCGAGCTGCTGGCCGTGCTCGCGGCGATCGACGACCCGGCCGACGAGGTCGCCCTGATCGCCGCCCTCCGCTCACCGGGGTTCGCGTGCTCCGACGTCGACCTGCTCGAGTGGCGCGAGGCCGGCGGCTGGTGGGACCACCGGGGCGAGCCACCCGAGGGGCTCGACCCCGACCACCCGGTGGCCAGGGCCATGGCCGCGCTGCACACGCTCCACCGCGATCGAGGCACGGTGCCGGTGAACGAGCTGGTCGAGCGGGTCGTGCGCGAGCGAGGGCTCGTCGAGCTCACGTTCGCGCAGCGCCGTCCGCGCGATCACTGGAGACGGCTGCGCTTCGTCGTCGACCAGGCCCGAGCGTTCGTCGAAGGCGGGGGCCGCTCGGTGGGCGAGTTCGTCGCCTGGGCCGAGCTCCAGATGGACGAGGGCGCCCAGGTCGTCGAGACCCCCGCGCCCGAACCCGACGACGATGCCGTGCGCATCCTCACGATCCACGGGTCGAAGGGCCTCGAGTTCCCCGTGGTGGTGCTCGCGGGGCTGGCGTCTTCGGGGCGCGACAACGGCCCGTGGGTGCGGTGGGGTGACGAGCGTCCGGAGGTCGCCGTCGGGCCCAAGGGCTCCCGCTTCGCGACGACCGGGTTCGCGGCCGCCGCGGAGACCGCGTCGGAAGCCGCGGACTACGAAGATCAGCGGCTGCTCTACGTCGCCGCCACCCGCGCCCGGGACCACCTCGTCGTCAGCCTCCACCACTCGATGAAGGGTCAGGGCACGCACGCCAAGGAGCTGTGGCGCGTCTGCCAGCTGGCGGCCGTGTTCGGGACGTGGGAGCCGGCCGAGATCCCCGAGCAGCTCGTGCTGCCGGTGGCGGTGCCCGACAGCGGACCCGCGCCCGCGACGCTCGACGCGCGCGCCACGTGGCTCGCCTCGCACGAGGCGCTCGTGGCGTCCACCTGGGCTCCCCGCGTGCTCTCGGCGACCGCGCTCGCCGGGCTGGGGGCCGAGCCCGTCGAAGCCCCGCCGAACGACGACTCGGTGCCGACGCCGTCGCCCACCTCGTTCCGGCGCGGCGGCACTGCGGTGGGTCGCGCCGTGCACGCGGTGCTGCAGACCGTCGACTTGGATGACCCCGGCGATCTCGCGGCGATGGCCGGCGTGCACGCCGCCGTCGAGGGCATGGCGGACGCGGCGGAGCAGGTCGCCCATCTCGCGGCCTCGGCCCTCGCGTCGCCCGTCGTGCTGGAAGCCCGCGCCAGCACGCGCCGGTGGCGAGAGGTGGCGGTCGTCGCCCCGATCGCGGACGGCCGTTACGTGGAGGGCTACCTCGACCTGTTGTTCGAAGACGCCAACGGAGACCTGGTGGTCGTCGACTACAAGACCGACAGGGCCCGCACCGACGCCGAGCTCGACGCCGCGATGGGCCGCTACCGGCTCCAGGCCGCGGCGTACGCCCTCGCCCTCGAGGCGACGCTCGGGCGCCCGGTGGCCCGCGCCGTCTTCGTCTTCACCCGGTCCGACACCGCGGTCGAGCGCGAGGTCACCGACCTCCCCACCGCCGTCGCCGAAGCCCGAACCCTCGTCACCACCGCCTAACCCCACCCCGTTCTGGCGGTGCTGACTTCGGAAATTCCGAAGTCAGCACCGAACAAACCAGAAGGCGCTGGGCTCAGCGGGCGGATTCGGCTCTGGCGCGGAGGTCGCGTACGGCGTGCTCGAGGCCTTCGGGGTCGCGGAAGAGGGCGCTGCCGGCCACGAGGACGTTGGCTCCGGCCGCGACCGCGCCGGCCACGGTGGCTGGTCCGATGCCGCCGTCGACCTCGACATCGACGTCGACCGCACCGCGCTCGTCGAGGATGCGTCGCACCTCGGTGATCTTGCGCTCCATCGTGGCGATGTAGGCCTGGCCACCGAAGCCCGGGTTCACCGTCATGACGAGCACCATGTCGACGAGGTCGACGACCTCGGAGATCGCGACGGCAGGGGTCGACGGGTTGAGCGCGATCGCGGCCCTTGCGCCCGCTTCGCGCACGTGGCCGAGCGTGCGGTGCAGGTGCACGACCGACTCGACGTGCACGATCAGCCGCTCGCACCCGGCCGCCACCCACTGCTCGACGAGCAGGTCGGGAGTGTTGACCATCAGGTGCGCCTCGAACGGGACGCTCACATGGCTGCGGCACGAGGCGACGACGTCGGGGCCGAAGGTCAGGTTGGGGACGAACTCGCCGTCCATCACGTCCCACTGGATCCGGTCGACGCCGGCCTTCTCGAGCGCCAGGCACTCCTCACCGAGACGCGAGAAGTCCGCAGGGAGCACCGAGGGAGCGATGAGGATGGGGCGGCCGGCCACGGTCCCGACGATAGTGGGGGCGTGTCTGACATCGATCTCGATCTCGTGATCGATGGCGTGGTGGCAGGCGGCGACGGCTTGGCGCGCGAACCCGCTGGTCGTGTCGTGTTCGTCGCCGGAGCGCTGCCCGGCGAGCGGGTGCTCGCCCGGCCCGCGCAGGTGAAGAAGGGGTTCGTGCGAGCATCGCTCAGCCGCGTCATCGACCCGTCGCCCGACCGGGTGGCACCGCCGTGCCCCCATGTGGCCGAGGGCTGCGGAGGCTGCGGTTGGCAGCACGTCGCACCCGCCGCGCAGCGCACGCTCAAGGCCGACATCGTGGCCGACGCCATCCGCCGCATCGGCAAGGTGGGCGTCCCACCCATCGATCTCGGCCCGCAGCTCACGCCGCTCGGCTACCGGACCACCGTTCGCATCGCCGTCCGCGACGGACGGGCCGGGTTCCGCCACGCCCGCAGCCACGACATCGTGGGTGTCGACCGCTGCCTCGTGGCGCACCCGCTCATCGACGAGCTCATCGCGGACGGTCGCTTCGGCGAGGCCAACGAGGTGGTGCTGCGTTGCGGGACGGCGACGGGGGAGCGCCTGGCCGTCGTGCACCCGAAGCTCGATGACGAGGTGACGCTGCCCGATGACGTCACGGTCGTCGGCGCAGACGATCTTCGTCGCGGCCGGCGGGCGTGGTTCCACGAGGAGGTCGGCGGCCGCCGCTGGCGCATCTCGGCCAGCTCGTTCTTCCAGACCCGCACCGACGGCGCCGAGGCGCTCGTCGACGTGGTTCGACGGGAGGTCGGCGCGACGCCGCAGAGCCTTGCCGACCTCTACTGCGGCGTCGGGCTGTTCGCCGGCCTCATCCCCTCGGCCCGCGTCATCGCGGTCGACTCGAGCGCGTCGGCGGTGCACGACGCGCGGCACAACCTCGGCGCCGACGACGAACGCGACGTCACCGTGGTGCATGCCGACGTGTCGGCGTGGAAGCCGAGCCCGGCGGGGGTGGTCGTCGCCGACCCGTCGCGCGCCGGTCTGGGACGAGAGGCCGTTGGTCGCGTCGCCGCCACCCACGCTGAGCGGGTCGTGCTCGTGAGCTGCGATGCCGCCGCGCTCGGCCGGGACGCCGGTCTGCTCGCGGAGCACGGCTACACGCTGGCCGCGGTCACGCTCGTCGACCTGTTCCCTCACACCCCGCACCTCGAGGCGGTGGCCCGCTTCGAGCTCGAGAGCCCGCGCGTGGGACGTGCGATGCTCTAGGACGGATGGGGTACCACCTGGGCATCGATCTCGGCACGACCTACACGGGCGCTGGGGTCCATCGGGATGGTCGGGTGGAGATCGCTTCGCTCGGCGACCGTGCTCCGACGATCCCGTCGGTCGTCTTCCTGCGGGAGGACGGTGTCGTGCTCACCGGGGACGCGGCGAACCGGCGCGCGGTGACCGAGCCGAACCGCGTCGCGCGCGAGTTCAAGCGCCGGCTCGGTGACCCGACCCCCGTGCTCGTCGGTGGCGTCCCGTACCCCGCCGAGGTGCTGATCGCGCGCTTGCTGGCCTGGGTCGTCGAGAAGGTGTCTGACGAGGAAGGCGGGCCGCCGGACTCCATCGCGTTGAGCCACCCCGCCAACTGGGGCGACTACAAGCTCGACCTGTTGCGCCAGGCGGTCCGTCACGCCGACCTCGACCCGAACAAGGTCAGCTACCTCACCGAGCCCGAGGCGGCCGCGATCTACTACGCGTCGCACGAGCGGGTGGAGCCCGGAGCGGTCGTCGCGGTGTACGACCTCGGCGGCGGCACGTTCGACGTCGCGGTGCTGCGCAAGGAGGCCGACGGCTTCGCCATCCTCGGCACGCCGGAGGGCATCGAACGCCTCGGTGGCATCGACGTCGACAGCGCCGTCTGGAGCCACGTCGACGGCTCGCTCGACGGGGCGCTCGGGCGCCTCGACCCCGACCAGCCGGGCGTGATGCCGGCGGTGGCTCGGCTGCGTCAGGACTGCGTCGAGGCCAAGGAAGCCCTCTCGTCGGACGTGGACACGAGCATCGCGGTGACGCTGCCCGGACTGCAGACCGAGGTGCGCGTCACCCGGACGGAGCTCGAGTCGATGATCCGTCCTGTCCTCTTGGAGACGATCACGGCCCTGCGGCGCGCGTTGCGCTCGGCGGAGGTCGAACCGGCACAGGTGCAGGCCGTGCTGCTCGTGGGCGGCAGCTCGCGCATGCCCCTCGTGGGCCAGCTCGTCAGCGCGGAGCTGGGCCGCCCCGTGGCGGTGGACACCCACCCCAAGCACTCCGTTGCCCTCGGCGCCGCGATCGCGGCCGCGACGCGCGCTGGGGCCGGCAACGAGGAGACGATCACGCCCCTGTTGGCCGCGGCGGAGGCGCCGGTCACCGCCTCGATCCCGATCGTGGTTCCGACGGTGCCGTCAGCCGCCCCAGCGCCGACCCCGCCCGTCGCGCCGGTCGCGGTGCCGGTGGTCCCGCAGTCCCACGCGCCGGTCGAGCCGCCGAGCGTGCCGACCGTCCCGGTGGCCGTGCAGCCGCCTCCTCGTCCGCCCGAGCCGTCGCGGGTGGTGTGGGAGCCCGCGGCGCAACGTCCGGCGCTGCTCGCGCCGCGGCGCCGCGGCAAGGGGCTGGTGGTCGTGCTCATCGTCATCGTGCTGGCGTTGGCCGGCGTGATCGGTGCCTTGCTGATCAACCGGGACGACAGCCCGCCGAAGACGGCGTCGGCATTCACCGCACCGACGTCTGATCCCGTCGGCAGCCCCGGCCCCGGCGCCGACACCGGCCCCGGTCCGCCGCCCGGCTTCGTCGCGCCGCCCACCGCCGCCGCGCCGGTCGGCATGCGCGCACTCCGCCATGGGTTGCGCAACGGCTACGAGCGCATCGCGGTCGACTTCGCTGGCAACCTCCCCGTGAAGGTCAGCCGCATCGAACGGCGTGAGGACCTCGGCGCGTTGCGCGTGTTCTTCGCCAACCCGGCTCCCGTCGCCGGGGACGGCGTGCCTCGGTTGCACGTCGACAGCGGTCTGATCGCTGACGTGTTCTTCGTCAACGACGGCAACGAGACGTTCGTCGACGTCTTCACGAAGGGCGTCGCCGATGCGGTGAGCTTCGGGCTCGCGGACGCCATCGGCGCGGACGGCAAGGCGAAGGGCATCGTGGCGATCGACGTCTTCAGCAAGACCGACCTCAGTTCGTGGGCTGGGCTCGCGACGTTCGACGCGGCCGGCGTGGTCGCCGCGTTCATCCAGGGTGACCACCTCCACATCGAGGGCTACGGCCAGCGGGCCAGCGGCCGCGGCGTGGTGCGGGTGCTCGACGAGAGCGCTGCCCTGGTCACCGAGCACAACGTGCCGCTCTCGGCCAGCGGCAACATCAATGGCCGGTTCAAGCTCGACATCCCGTTGTCCGAGCTCGGAGCCGGTCCCCGCACCATCTTCTGGACGTCCGATGATCCGGCCGACAACGTCGACGGCGGCCCTCCGGACGTCGCGGCTTCGATCGAGCTCAGGTAAGTTCGCCGGCCGATGGCCACCGTCGACGTCTCACCTCGAACACTGCTGACCGCGGCGGGCGACGCGCTTCTCGTCGAGCGCCGCCAGCTGAGCCTCGAAGAGCTCAGTGAGCTGGCACGGCTGCCGGACGCAACGGTGCCGTCCCTCGCCGCGCTGGCCCACGAGGTGCGCTTGGCGTGGTGCGGCGACGAGGTGGAGGTCGAAGGCATCCTGTCCGCGAAGACGGGGGGCTGCCCCGAGGACTGCCACTTCTGCTCGCAATCGTCCAAGTTCGACACGCCGGTCAAGGCGACGCCGTTCCTCGACGC
>JBEEGB010000482.1:0-2635 GCA_041166585.1 Acidimicrobiaceae bacterium | reverse complement strand
TCCAGCGCACCACGGCGCGGCGCCGGTCCGGGTCACCGGCGGCGGCCCGGTAGGCGATGACGACCAGCACCAGCACGAGGGCTCCCAGGCCGCCGCTCAGACCCAGGTAGGGGATGTGGGTCTGCGCACACCAGCACGCTGCGAACACCGCGACGGGCAGCATCGGCAGGTCACCACAGGCGACCGACCACACGGCCAGCAGCAGGACGATCCACCAGAGCAGGGGGAGGTAGGGGTTCCACGGTTGGGTGAGGGCGCCGATCCCGTAGCCGTGGGTGAGCACGGCCAGCATCGCGGCGACGGCGAGGACGAGCGGGATGCCGCCTCGGCGGTGGGCGACGATCAGCGCAACCGCCATCGCCAGCACGCCGAGCACGACCGTGGCGGCGAGCATGGCCCACGCGGACGACCCGAAGAGCCGGTAGAGCGGGGTCAGCCCGTAGAAGCTGATCGGGCCCGGGTGGCTCCCTTGCTCCGCCAGCGTCCTGCCGATGCGGCCCGGCAGACCGATGAGCGGGGTGTGCGAGCCGCCGACATCGCGCAACCGCAGCTCGGTCATCGCGAGGTCGAGCACCGGGAACCAGCGGTCTCTGCTCATCACCGCGGTCGCAACCACCAGAGGGAGGCTGAGCACCGCGAGGAGACCGCCGATCACGAGGCCGTCGCGCGACAGCAGCGTGCTGCGCTCCGTGCGCAACGCGTCGTCGGGGTCAGGTGGGGTGGTGGCCTCCACTGGGGTTGCGGTGGCACCACGGACCCCGGACATCGCGATCGAGCATAGCGATGGGCCTTTCTGGCCCTGAGGTCATGGACAGGCGGCGTCCACCCATAAGGTGTCCCGCCGATGAAGGCGCGCAGCGGGCGTGAAGTGCTGCCCGTCGCCGTGGTTGCCGTCGTCTGCCTCCTCCCGCTGCGGGGGTTGCTCCGAGCTCCTGGCCCTCCGATGGAGGAGGGGTTCATGCTCGTGTTCCCCGAACGCGTGCTGCACGGGGCGATCCCCAACGTCGACTTCCTCCACCTGTACGGGCCCGGGAGCCTCTGGGCGCTCGCCGCCGCGTTCAAGGTGTTCGGCACCTCCTTGTGGACCGAGCGGCTGTTCGGCTACGGGCAGCTGCTGCTGCTCGTGGCGGGCGTCTATGCGCTGTTGCTGGCGTTCGGAGAGGGTCCGTTCGGGCGCAGAGTGGCAGCCGGCGGGGCCTCGGTTGCCGCCATCATCGTCATCCCGCCGATCGGGCTCACCGCGCTCGCGTGGGTGGGCGGGGTCGCGCTCGGCCTGTGGGCGATGGTGGCCGCGCTGGCCGCGCGCCGCGAAGCGGATGATCGCCGCGCCGGCCGGTTGTTCGTCGCCGCGGGGCTGTTGGCGGGCGCGGCGCTGCTCTTCCGGCTCGACCTCATCGTCGCCGTGACGCTCGGCCTCGCCGTGGCCGCCGCCGGCGTAGCCGCGGTCCGCCGTCGCCGGCTGCTGATCGGCCTCGCCGCCGGCCTGTCGCCCTACCTCGTCCACGTCGCGATGGCGGGACCCGGGCACGTGATCACCGGGATGATCATCGACCCGGTGTTCAACCTGCGGGGCGGGCGCCGGCTGCCGTTGCCGCCGTCATGGGACCACTTCGACGGGTTCCTGCAGCGGGCCGGGCTGCTCAACGCGCCCTCCTGGCCCTTCCCCGCTCCCCCGTCGCCCGCCCAGCTCAGCCTCTGGCTGGGTCTGCTGCTGCTCGTCGTCGCGCTGTTGGTGGCCACGGGTTGGACGGCCGTGCGAGCCGACCGTGACGGCGTGATGAGCCGAGCCCTGCTCGTGATGGGCGTGTTCAGCCTCGGCATGCTCCCGCAGGCGCTGCAGCGGGCCGACTCGACGCACCTGGCGTGGGTGAGCTGCGTGCCGCTCGGGTTCCTGCCCGCCGCGGTCTGGGAGCTCGCGCGCCGGTGGCGGCCGCAGTGGCGCGGGTTGCTGCGCGAGTGGGTGCCGGTCGCCGCGCCGTTCGTGCTCTTGCTCGCGCTCGTTCCCCACTTCACGCTGCGGACCTACGCGGACGCGACCGCGCAGAGCCTCGGCTACCACCGCGAGTCGTACACGATCCGTCACGGCGACCGCGTCTTCTACTACGGGCGCAAGGACGCGGCCGACGCGGTGAACGCGATGCTCACGGACATCGATCGCCTGACGAAGCCCGGTCAGCGGTTGTTCGTCGGCACCGGCGACCTGCGCAAGACGCCTTACAGCGAAGCGTTCCTCTACTACCTGCTCCCCGACCTCGTGCCGTCCACCTACTTCATCGAGATGGACCCCGGCATGGCCAACAAGGGCGACCGGCTCGCCAACGACCTCGCAGGGTCGGACGTGGCGATCCTGTCGTCGATCCGCGACGACTGGGACGAGCCCAACGACGCCCGAGTCGTTGGCTCGGACGCGGCCAACCAGGTGCTGCACCGCGACTTCTGCCTCGCCGGCTCCTACGGCCAAGGCCTCTTCGGCCACGGCCTCTACGAGCTCTACCTCCGCTGCACCCCGTAACCCCCGCGCCCACGCCCACGCCCACGCTCACGCTCGCGCCCACTGTGGACTCTGAGCCGTGCGGGACGGGATGCGAGCGTCCACAGTGGGCAGGCGCTTGGGTTCTTTGGGCGCTCAGCCGTG
>JBEEGB010000481.1:0-3102 GCA_041166585.1 Acidimicrobiaceae bacterium | reverse complement strand
CTGGCGTCGACCCGAAGGGCAGCGCCGGTTCGACCCCCGCGGCCGACAACCAGATGCAGGAGTTCTACCTCGACGGCAGTGACTACGACCACGCCCACCTGCTGATCACGAACTCCGCCGGGCAACGCACCGGCTACGTCGACGGCAACCTCGTCAACGAGATCCCCGGCGCGTTGATCAACACGTCGAAGGCGAACCAGACCTGGAAGTCCGACATCGAGCCCGACTACAAGGTGCCGGACGGGGATCAGTACACGGTCACGGTCGACGGCTCCGGTCTCGTCGAGGGCGACCCCTCCGCGGTCGGCGTCATCGGCCCGGGCTACAACGTCTACGTCAGCAACCTCTTCATCGAGCCCGGCGAGAAGTCGACGATGGTGTTCGAGCCGTACGCCGAGAAGGTCACCTTCTCCTCGACCGGCGTGCAGGCGCCCACCTTCGACATCGGCGTGACCGACACCGCCGCTGACTTCCAGTTCCTCGTGAGCGCCTCCGACGTCGCGGCGAACAGCACGGTGAGCGTCGCGCTTCCCGTCGACGGCGGGACGCTGGCCGTGAGCAACGACGCCGGAACCACCTACGACCTCGCGGTCGATCGCTTCGCCGACGGCGCCGAGGCGATCAGCTTCAAGCACGACGGCGTGGCGTTGGCCGATGGCGACACCGGCACCCTCCAGTTCGGGGGCTGGACGAGCAAGGCCCAGTCGATCCCGTTCACCACGACCCACAACGGCACGGACTCGTCGCAAGACCTGACCAACCAGGCCTGAGTGAGACAGCCGGGGCAGCTCCTCGCCTCGGGCCGCGACTCGGACATCTTCGAGTACGGCCCGGGGCTGGTGCTGCGCCGGTCCCGCGAGGGCCATTCGATGGCCACCGAGGCCAGGACGATGGAGTACGCGCGCGAGAAGGGCTACCCGGTCCCGTTCGTCGATGACATCAGCGACGACGGCGCCGATCTCGTGCTCGAGCGCATCCACGGCCTGTCGATGGTGGACGCGATCGGCAAGCGACCATGGACCGTGCGGCGGCAGGGAGCGCTGCTCGCCGAGCTGCACCGCCGCCTGCACGAGATCAAGGCACCCGACTGGCTGCGTCCCGCGCCGTGTGGCGAAGGCGACCGGCTCCTCCACCTCGACCTCCATCCGCTCAACGTCATGCTCTCGGCGAAGGGGCCCATGGTGATCGACTGGCCGAACGCGGTCAGCGGAGACCCGAACGTCGATGTGGCGCTGACGTGGGTGCTCATGTCGGCCGGCGAGATCCCCGCGGGTCGGGTGAAGGGTGCGCTGATGAGCCGAGGGCGAGCACTGCTCGTCAACGGGTTCCTGCGCGACTTCGACATGGCCGCGGTTCGCAGCCATCTGCCGGAGGTCGTCGAGTGGAAGTGCACGGACGCGCACATGTCGGCGGCCGAGCAACAGGCGATGCGCCGTCTCGCGGGTGCATGATGCAGCGATGCACATCGGGATCAACGGTTCATCGCTCGTAGCCCTCGGGGCACCCCTCGCCCAGATCGTCGACCACGCCGTCGAGGCGGAGGCTGCGGGGTTCTCGTCCTATTGGCTCGCTCAGATCACGGTGCCGGACGCGCTCACCGCGATCGCGACGATGGGGCCACGGACGAGCACGATCGAGCTGGGCACCGCCGTGATCCCGACGTGGCCTCGGCATCCGTTGATGCTCGCGGCGCAGGCGCTCACCGTGCAGGAGGCGATCGGCAACCGGTTGGCGCTCGGCATCGGGCTGGCGCACAAGTCGAGCGTCGAGTCGACGCTGAAGATCCCGTTCACCCATCCGGCCAAGCACATGGACGAGTACCTGTCGGTGCTCCTGCCGGCGATGACGGACCGGAAGGTCTCGTTCACCGGCGACATCTGGTCGGCCGAGGTCGAGGCGGTCAACGGCGCGCCGGGCGCCGAGCCTCCCACCGTGCTGCTCGCCGCGATGGGCCCTCGCATGCTGCGCCTCGCGGGCGAGCGCACCGCTGGGACGATCCTCTGGCTCAGCGGGCCGAAGGCGATCGACGCGCAGATCAAGCCCGCCCTCGATGCGGCCGCGGCCGGCGCGGGCCGACCCTCGCCCCGGATCGTCGCGAGCGTTCCGGTGTGCGTCACGACCAAGGCCGACGCGGTTCGCGAGGTGATCGCGACGTTGCTCTCGGGATACAACGATCTGCCGTCGTACCGCGGTGTGATGGACACCGAAGGCGCGGGCGGTCCGGCCGACGTGTCGCTCGTCGGCACCGAGGACGAAGTGCGGGCCGGGCTCGCCGCGTTCGCCGAAGCGGGGGCCACCGACTTCGCCGCACTCGAGTTCTTCACGGACGCCGACGAGATCACCGCCACCCGCGCGCTGCTCGCCGACGTCGCCACTGCCGGCTGATCTCGCGCCGGGCTACGTCACGTCCGACGGCAGCGTGTTCTCCGCGCGGTAGCCGGTCAGGGCTTCGCGGACGACGACCTCGACGTGATCGGTGTCGATGCCCAGGGCCTCGCCGATGTGCACGGCCCAGATCTCCGAGCGGAGGTTGTTCTCGAAGTCCAGGTCGGCCCGGATGTCGGAGCGCGCCGCCTGGCGGTTCTGGCTGACCATCACGAAGGTCGACAGGAAGATGGCCTCGAGGCTGACGACCATGGTGAGCAGCCCGTAGGGGAACTCGTCGAAGATCGCGCTGGCGCCGATGAGCCCGGCGTTGATGCTGATCCAGACCACGAACCACGCCGCGTGGAGGTACACGAAGTTGAGCGACCCGGCGAAGCCCGTGACGGCATCGGCGATGTGGTCTTCGGTCCGCTTGAACGCCGCCACGATCCGGTTCTCATCGCCGATCTTCAACGCGCCGATCTTGTAGAGCCGTCCATCTTCCACGCCATCGGCTCGGTCGATGACCCGACACGCCTCGCACGTGAGCGGCTGGCCGGGCGACGGCGTCGGAGTGTCCATGCGCACACGATTTCACCTCGGACACGACATTGCTGGCCGCGACAGGGGGCCAAGACCGCGGCCCGGTAGCGTGTGGTGATGGAGCAGCCTCCGGACGACCCGGAGGCGTGGACGCACGAGCAGTGGATCGCGTGGCTCGATGCCACGGACACCGAA
>JBEEGB010000480.1:0-6063 GCA_041166585.1 Acidimicrobiaceae bacterium | reverse complement strand
GAGAACTTGCCGACCGAGGTCTTGGGCACCTCATCGATGAACACCACGTCGTCGGGCAGCCACCACTTGGCGACCTTGGGTGCGAGCCACTCGAGCAGCTCGTCCTTCGTGATCTCCTCGCCGGGCTTCACGACCACGCAGGCGAGGGGACGCTCGGACCACTTCGGATGGCTGATGCCGATCACCGCGGCCTCGGCGACCTTGGGGTGACCCATGATCGTGTTCTCGAGGTCGACCGACGAGATCCACTCGCCACCCGACTTGATCACGTCCTTCGTGCGGTCGACGAGCTTGATGTAGGCGTCCGGCGTCACGACCGCCATGTCCCCGGTCTTGAGCCAACCGTCGTTGGTGAACGACTCGGGTGAGCGGGGATCGTTGTAGTACTCCTTCGCGACCCACGGCCCGCGAACCTGCAGCTCGCCAGAGGTCTCGCCGTCCCACGGCCGCTCCTCGAGCGAGACCGGATCGACGACGCGGAACTCCACACCGAGCGAGATCTGGCCGACGGTGCAGCGCAGGTCGGCCTTGTCGTCCTCGCTCAGGTTGGCCTCGAGCGATGACTTGATGCGCGCGACGGACGCGATCGGGCTCGTCTCGGTCATGCCCCATGCCTGCATGATCGGGAGGCCGACCTGGTCCTTGAACGCCTCCGACAGTGCCCGAGGCACCGCCGAGCCGCCACACGGGATGGCGCGCAGGCTCGACGTGTCCCGGCCCTTGAGCTCGGGGAGCACGCCCATCCAGATGGTCGGGACACCTGCGGCGATCGTGACGCGCTCACCTTCGATGAGATCCGCGATGGCCGTCGGCGTGAGGTTGGGACCTGGCATGACGAGCTTGGCGCCGCACGCGACGCCGGCGTGGGCGAGACCCCACGCGTTGGCGTGGAACATGGGCACGACCGGCAGCACGACGTCGCTCTCCTTGGCCCCCACACCGTCGGACAGCAGCGCGCCCATCGTGTGGAGGAACGTCGAGCGGTGCGAGTAGACGACGCCCTTCGGGTTGCCGGTGGTGCCGCTCGTGTAGGCCATCGCGGCCGCGCGGTTCTCGTCCTGCACGTCGAACTCGACCGGCTCGGCCGCGTCGATGAGGTCTTCGTAGTCGTGGATCGGTCGCCCACCGTCAGGTGAGGGAACGTCGCCCTTGCCGTCGTCCATCAGCACGAAGTGGCGCACGGTCGTGAACTGGTCGACCAGGGGCCAGAGCAGGCCCATGAGCGAGCGGTCGACGAAGATCACCTCGTCCTCGGCGTGGTTGACGATGTAGACGAGCTGCTCGGGGAAGAGCCGGATGTTGAGCGTGTGCAGCACGCGGCCCGTGCACGGCGCGGCGAAGTACAGCTCGAGGTGTCGCGCCGTGTTCCACGCGAAGGTCGCGACCCGGCCGTCCTCGGAGATGCCGAGGTCGTCGAGGGCGCCGCCGAGCTTGCGCGTGCGGGCGGCCCACGTGCCGTAGTTCGTGCGCTCGAGCCCGGTGGCGGTGGCGGTCACCACCTCCTTTTCGGGGTAGAGCCGCTCAGCCCGCCGGAAGAAGTGGGGCAAGGTGAGTGGAAAGTCCTGCATCAAGCCCTGCATCGGTCCCCCTTGGATCGTGTGTGCGCCTTCGATCGAGGCCAACCGTAGTGCCATGATCTGCTTCTTGACTGCGGCCGCGCCCGACCGTCCCACACCGAGCCGGCGCACGCTGGCCCTGCTCGTGACGCCCATCGTCGCACTGGTGATCGCCAGCAACATCGGCGATGTGCTCACCACCACGTGGGCCCAGGATCACCCGCTCGCCCTGGTCGCGCTCAACGCCCGCAGCCGCATCCTCGTCCTCACGACGAACCAGCTCGACACGGTGCCCTACTACGTGGTCGGCACGCTGCGGTTGCTGATCTCGGACCCGCTCTTCTACTTGCTCGGCATGTTCTACGGCGACAACGCCTTGCAGTGGATGGAGCGCAAGGCCCCGACCTACGGCGATCTCCTGCGCCGGGCGGAGCGCTACTTCGGCAAGGCCGCGTACCCGTTGGTGTTCGTCGCCCCCAACAACTTCATCTGCCTCTTCGCCGGCGCCGCGGGCATGCCGATCGCTGCGTTCCTCGTGCTGAACGTGACCGGGACGGTGGTGCGGCTGTACCTCATCCGCGTCGTCGGGGCGACCTTCGACGAACCGATCCAGGCGGTGCTCGACTTCTTCGCGCGCTACCGCCTCCAGCTGTTCGTGCTCAGCATCGTGATCGTCGGCCTCAGCGTGTGGAGCGAGCGCCGCAAGGGCAAGGGCGAGATCGGCGCGATCCGCGACCTCGAAGAGGAGCTCGCCCACCCGGGCGCTGGTCCTCTCGACGAAGTCGACCCGGCCGAGACCGACGGCGCGTCATGACCAGAGGTGTGGCGGTGGTGACAGGAGCGTCGAGCGGCATCGGTGAGGCCGCGGCCCACCGGCTCGCGGCCGAGGGCTTCGACGTGGTGCTCGGCGCGCGACGCGTCGAGCGGCTCGAGGCGGTCGCCGCGGCCATCGGCGGATCGGCTCGCGGCCTCGTCCTCGACGTCACGGATCCGGAGTCGGTCGACGCGTTCTGCGCCCAGGTGCCCGACTGCCGGTTGCTGGTCAACAACGCCGGCGGTGCTCGCGGCTTGGAGCCGGTCGCCTCGGCGGACGAGGAGAGCTGGCGTTGGATGTTCGACGCCAACGTGCTCGGCACGATGCGGATGACGAAGGCGCTGCTGCCGAAGCTGATCGCGTCCGGTGACGGGCACGTCATCACCATCGGCTCGATCGCGGGCATCGAGCCGTACCCGGGTGGTGCCGGCTACAACGCGGCCAAGCACGCGGTGCGGGCGGTGATGGACGTGCTGCGCATGGAGCTGCTCGGCCAGCCGGTGCGCGTGAGCGAGATCGACCCGGGCATGGTCGAGACCGAGTTCTCTGTCATGCGCTTCGACGGCGACGAGGCGCGCGCCGCGAAGGTCTACGAGGGCGTCACGCCGCTCACGGCCGACGACATCGCCGATTGCATCGCGTGGGTCGCAACCCGTCCCAGCCATGTCGACATCGACCAGATCGTCGTCCGTCCCCGTGACCAGGCCCGTGCGACCATGGTCCACCGACACCCCACCTGACCGCACCTCCCCGAACTTCGGAGCGAACGTTGCGCAATTCGCACCGTTCGCATCCAACATTGGCCGGGGTTAGAGGTCGAGGAGGTCGTCGAGGCCGATGGTGAGGCCGGGGCGCTCCTCCACCCGTTTGACGGCGAGGAGCACACCGGGCATGAAGCTGATCCGGTCGTAGGAGTCGTGACGGATGGTGAGGCTCTGCCCCGTCGTGCCGAGGATCACCTCTTGGTGGGCGACCGCGCCACGGACCCGCAGCGCGTGGACGTGGATGCCGCTGGGGTCAGCGCCGCCGCGCGCACCGGGCACCACCTCGTGCTGGGTCGGATCCGGTGCCCAGTCAGACGACGCCGCGGCCATCCGCTCGACGGTGCGCATCGCGGTGCCGGACGGCGCGTCGCGCTTCGCGTCGTGGTGCATCTCGATCACCTCGGCCGTCTCGAACCAGGGAGCGGCCAGCTCGGCGAAGCGCATCATGAGCACCGCGCCGATCGCGAAGTTGGGGGCCAACAGGCACGAGCTGCGCGTGAAGGCGGCGCCGAACGCCTCGAGGTCGGCCGGGGTGAACCCGGTGGTACCCACCACCGCGTGCAACCCGTGCTCGGCGGCCCACAACACGTTGCCGCGGGCGGCCTCGACGTGGGTGAAGTCGACCACGACGTCCGCGCCGGCCTCGAGCAGCGCGTCAGGCTCGCCGGCGATCGTGATGCCCTCGACCTCGACCCCGATCGCGCCGGGGTCGACGCCGGCGACGAGCTCGAGCTCCGGGTCACCCGCGACCGCAGCGCACACGGTCCTCCCCATCCGTCCGCCCGCCCCGAACACACCCACGCGCCGACCCACGGGCGACACCGTACGCGAGGGGGCTCAAGGAACGACACCGGAATGCCGATCCTGAGACGTGGATGCAGCTGGAGTAGAGCCTTCCGCCGTCGCCGCGCGCACACCCGACCGCTGTGGTCGGGTGGCGTGGCACGGCCAAGACCGGACCCTCACCGTCGGGGACCGCACGGTGGTCGTCCCCGAGGTCTTCGGCGACAACGAGGAGCTGCTCCGCTGCTACCTCGCGCTGGTCCGCGAGGTGCGGGCGCTCGAGGACCCGGAGCCGTTCGAGTTGCGCCAGGACGACATCGAGGTCCTGGCCGACCTGCTCGACCTCGACGACGCCGACCTCGAGCACCGGTTGGCTCGACTCCTCGACGTGGGAGCGCCAGAGGCGGCAGAGCTGCGTCGCCGGATGCTCGCCCGCCGGATCCTCGTCGCCGCTGGGACCATGACGGTCGGGCTCATCGCGTCGGTCCCGCTCGCGGCAGCCGGCGATGTTCCCCAGCCTTCAGCACCCGCGGTAGCAGCCACCATGTCCGCCGGAGCTTCGATCACCGACATCGGCGTACCGCTCGTGATCGAGCGCGATCCCCCGGTCGTTGACGAGCACGTCGAGATCATCGACGCCCTGGTGATCGAGCGCGACCTTCCCTAGTTGAAATCTGCTTCGGTGAAGGGGCCGACGACGGCGAGTGAGCGGGGACCTGCGAGCACGCGCTTCAGCACCCGCCCCACGTCGTCGAGGGTGACGGCTCGGATGCGCGACAGGTGCTCGTCAACGGCTACCACCTCGCCTCGCGACAGCTCGCTGCGACCGAGGCGTCCCATGCGGCTGCCACTGTCTTCGAGGCCGAGGAGCAACGAGCCCTCGAGGTAGCCCTTGGCCACCTGGAGCTCCTGCTCGGTGACGCCGTCAGCGAACAGCGCGGCCACCTGGTCGTCGATCACCGACAGCACTTCACTCACGCGAGCGGGCGCGGTGCCGGCGTACACCATGAGCAGGCCGCTGTCGCTGTAGAGCGAGGTGGCCGAGTAGACGCTGTAGGCGAGGCCGCGCTCCTCACGCACCTCCTGGAAGAGGCGGCTCGACATCCCACCACCGAAGGTCTGGTTGGCGACGCTCAGCGCGTAGCGATCGGGATCGCTCTGGTCGAGTGCCCGCCAGCCCAGCGCGATGTGGCCCTGCTCGCTCGAGCGGTGCCCGACGACGAGCGGGACGGGGTCGGCCGTCGGCGGCTCACGATGCGGCGGCACGCCCTTGTCGAGGTCGGGCAGGTAGTGCTCGATGCCTTCGGCGACGGCGGCGTGGTCGAGCAGCCCGGCGGCGGCGACGACGATGTTGGCGGGCCGGTAGTGCGTCCTGCGGAACAGGTCGCTGTCGTCGCGGGTCATCGCCTCGACGCTGGCCTGGTCGCCCAGCACCTCGCGCCCGAGCGGATGCCCGGGGTAGAGCGCCTCGGCCAGCAGCGAGTGCACCTTGTCGTCCGGCGTGTCCTCCGAGAGGAGGATCTCCTCGAGGATCACCTCGCGCTCGGCGTCGACCTCGTGCGGTCGCAGCGCGGGTTGCGCGAGCACATCGGTGAGCAGGTCGAGCCCGACGTCGAGCGCCGCTGCCGGCAGCCTCGTGTAGTAGGCGGTGTGCTCCCGCGAGGTGAACGCGTTCATCTCACCGCCGAGCGCGTCGATCGCCTCGGCGATCTCACGGGCGCTGCGGCGGTCGGTCCCCTTGAACACGAGGTGTTCGAGGAAGTGCGATGCGCCGGAGAGCGGCGGCGGTTCGTCCCGACCGCCGACCCCGACCCAGAACCCGATCGTGACCGACCTGGCCTCCGGCATCCGCTCGGTGACGAGGCGGATGCCGTTGGCGAGGACGGCCTCTTCGATCTCCGGTTCGATCGCGCTCAAATCAGGTCGACTCAGCGGCCGCGGCCACCGCGACCACGGTCGCGGCCACCACCACCGCTGCGCCCACCACGACCACGCTCGCCGCCACGGCCGGCCGCGGGGGCCTGCTCGCCGGCGGGACCGAGGTCGCCGAACTCCTTGCGCAGCTCGGCGTCGAAGGAGTCCTCGAAGGAGACGTACTCCCTGTCGCCGCCGCCGTTGCCGGCGTCAGCACTCGGGCTCGAGCTGC
>JBEEGB010000479.1:0-3088 GCA_041166585.1 Acidimicrobiaceae bacterium | reverse complement strand
GGACGATGACCTCGGGCCCCGGCGAGCTCGAGGGTCGCGTCGGCTACGGCCTGTCGGAGTACCTCGACCAGATCATCGACGAGCAACCCGTGGGGTTGGCCGAGTAGGCGATGTGGGGTGCGGTGCGGCGCCAACCGGCGTGCAGTAGGGGGCGTTGACACCCCCAACGCACGCCGGAACGAGAGATGCTGCCTCCGAGTGGCAGGAACGACCATGTGCGCCGTGTTTCTGCCATACTCGCCGCATGCAGGCAACGCCCTTCAGCCCACCTCGGCGCGGGCGGTCGAGGCAAGCGAGAGCGCGCCACAACGTCGCCGCGCTGGTGACCCACGGGGTCGCCCCGTTCGAGCTCGGCGTAGCGTGCGAGGTCTTCGGCCTGGAGCGCCCCGAGATCGTCGATCCGTGGCCCTACCGGTTCTTCCTCTGCTCGTCGGACGAGCAACCGGTGCGCACGAGCATGGGCTTCTCGCTGACCGGCATCGCGCCGTTGTCGGCCCTCGACGACGCCGACACCATCGTGATCCCGGCGTGGCACGGAGCGGCCGAGGTACCGCCCGCCTCGATGCTCGACGCGCTCCGACGCGCGCACTCGCGCGGCACGCGTCTGCTCACGGTCTGCTCCGGTGCGTATGCCTTGGCGCACGCCGGGCTGCTCGACGGGCTCAGGGCCACCACCCACTGGATGCACGCGGATGATCTCGCGCGCCGCTTCCCGCTCATCGATGTCGACCCGAACGTCCTCTACGTGGACGCCGGCCAGATCATGACCTCGGCCGGGACCGCGGCAGGCATCGACCTGCTGCTGCACGTCGTGCGCCTCGACCACGGCGCCGACGTCGCCAACGCGGTCGCTCGGCGCATGGTCGTGCCGCCCCATCGCGACGGCGGCCAAGCCCAGTTCGTGGAGGCGCCGGTGGCGGAGGACGACGGCATCGACTCTCTCGCCGTCACCCTCGACTGGGCCCTGACCCACCTCGACCGCCCGCTCACCGTGGAGGACCTGGCCCGCAACGCGCTCACGAGCCCGCGCACCTTCGCGCGGCGGTTCCGCGCCGTCACCGGCACCACGCCGCTGCAATGGCTGTTGCGCCAGCGGATCCTCCACGCGCAGCGCCTCCTCGAGACGACCGACCTGCCGGTCGAGATCGTGGCCCAGCGCTCAGGCTTCGGCTCGGCCTCCGTGCTGCGCACCCACTTCAAGCGGCTGCTCGACACGTCGCCGCTCGCGTATCGCCGCACCTTTCGGTGTGCAGACGCGGAGAGCGCGTGAAGTTCTCTGAGCTCACCCGGGTGCGCCGGGTCGACCAGGACAGCTTCGAGGTCGAGATCGAGCCGTCGGCGTTCATCGTGCGTGGACCGAACGGCGGCTACCTCGCGGCCCTGCTCCTGCGCGCGCTCACCGAGCGCATCGACGACGCGAGCCGCGTGCCGCGGTCGCTCACCGTCCACTACCCGTCGGCTCCGGCCGCCGGGCCGGCCACGATCACCACGGAGGTCATCCGAGCGGGGCGGTCGCTCGTCACCGCGTCGGCTCGCCTCGATCAGGGCGGCAAGCCCATGGCCGTCGCCCTCGCCGCCTTCTCGCCGGCGTGGGACGGGCCTGCGTGGGCGCAGCTCTCGCCTCCTTGGGTCCCACCCGTCGCCGAGGTCGCCGCCCGGACCGAGCCCCGCCCGCTCCCGTTCCTCGACTACTGGGACCAACGGCTGGCGATCGGCGAGCCACCGGAGTCCGGCGCCGAGCGCGCGGAGACAGGCGGGTGGCTCCAGCTGCAGGACCAGGAGCCGATCGACGCGATCGTGGTGGCCGCCATGGCGGATGCATGGCTGCCGGCCGTGTTCACGAAGCTCCCCACGACGAACCCGGTGCCCACCGTCGACCTCACCATCCACTTCCGCACCGCGCTCCCGAGCGCAAGCGCGCCAGCGGGCGCGCACGTGCTCGTCCGCTTCCGCAACCAGACCTCCGCGGAGGGCTTCTGGGAGGAGGACGGCGAGCTGTGGGCGCCCGACGGCACGCTGCTCGCGCAGAGCCGGCAGCTCGCGATCATGATGCCGCCGATCGTCAGCGGGATCTGACAGCCGGCTTGGCCGCCACCCGCTCGCGGAGCGGCAGCACCGCCCCGAGCAGCGCGGCACCCCCGAGCGCGGCCAGCCCCCAGCGCAGGTCGGCCACGTTCGACACCCAGCCCACCAGTGGCGGGCCGGCGAGGAAGCCGACGTAACCGGCGGCGCTCAGCCCGCCCACGACCAAGCCGGGGCGCTCGCTTCCCGCGCTGGCGTGGGCGAGCAGCAGAGGCCAGTAGACCGCTGAGCCGATCGCGGCGACGGCGAGGCCGACCGAAGCTGGCACGGCGTGGGTCGAGACGGCCTCGAGCAGCAAGCCGGCACCGGCAAGCGTGAGGCCGGTCTGCGCGGCGCGGCGCTCGCCCAGCCACCCGGCCGTTCGCCCGAGGGTGACGCGTGCGATGGTCGCGAGCGCTTGGCCGGCGACATACGCACCGGCCCCCGCCACCGCGGCGAGACCGAGGTGTGACCGCAGGAAGAGGACACCCCATGTGGCGATCCCGCCCTCGACGGTGGCGCCGAGCGCGAAGACCACCGCGAGGCCGATGAGGCCGGCGCGCGCGATCTCAGCGATGCCCATGCCCAGCGTGTGCGACTCGCCGCGATCGCCGGCCGGGAGCGTCGCGGTCCGCACCCACGCGGCGAGCAGCAGCGCGACGACGGCCACACCGACCCACACGACCCGAAACGAGAACCCGGCGTTCAGCAGCACACCGGCCGTCGCCGCGCCGGCGAGCGCGCCGACGTTGAACAGCGCGTGCAGGCGCAACAACCGCACCGGCTCCGTGCCGAGCGCTGCGGTGGCGGCGACGTTCATCGCGACGTCGACGAGGCCGCCGACGCCGACGGTCACGAGGAAGGCCAGCATGAAGCCACCGTGATGGGTGAGCGCGCTGAGCAACAGGAGCGAGCAGCCCCACGCGGCGAGCGCGCCGCTCAGGACCAAGCGGGTGCCGAGGCGCTCGGACAGCACTCCGCCGCCCATGTTGGCGAGCGCGCCCCCGACCACCGTCGCCGCGAGCAG
>JBEEGB010000478.1:0-3676 GCA_041166585.1 Acidimicrobiaceae bacterium | reverse complement strand
CGGCAACATCAATGGCCGGTTCAAGCTCGACATCCCGTTGTCCGAGCTCGGAGCCGGGCCCCGCAGCATCTTCTGGACGTCCGATGATCCGGCCGACAACGTCGACGGCCGCCCTCCGGACGTCGCGGCTTCGATCGAGCTCGGGTAAGTTCGCCGGCCCATGGCCACCGTCGACGTCTCACCTCGGACACTGCTGACCGCGGCGGGCGACGCGCTTCTCGTCGAGCGCCGCCAGCTGAGTCTCGAAGAGCTCAGTGAGCTGGCACGGCTGCCCGACGCAATGGTGCCGTCCCTCGCCGCGCTGGCCCACGAGGTGCGCTTGGCGTGGTGCGGCGACGAGGTGGAGGTCGAGGGCATCCTCTCCGCGAAGACGGGGGGCTGCCCCGAGGACTGCCACTTCTGCTCGCAATCGTCCAAGTTCGACACGCCGGTCAAGGCGACGCCGTTCCTCGACGCCGAGGAGATCCTCGCGGCAGCCGAGGAGACCAAGCTGCTGGGCGCGAGCGAGTTCTGCATCGTGCTCGCCGTGCGGGGCCCGAACCCGATCGTGATGGACCAGCTCGAGCGCATCGCTCCGCTCGTCCGCGAGCGCACGGGGCTGAACGTCGCGGTCTCTGCCGGCATCTTGACGCGGAGGCAGGCCGAGCGGCTCGCCGCCGTCGGGGTGCACCGCTACAACCACAACCTCGAGACGGCGCGGTCGTTCTTCCCCGAGATCGTCACGACGCACACGTGGGACGAGCGCGCCGAGACCTGCCGCTTGGTGCGCGAGCTCGGCATGGAGCTGTGCTGCGGCGTGCTGCTCGGCATGGGTGAGACCGAGGCACAGCGCATCGAGCTCATCGGCGAGCTGCGGGACGTCGAGCCCGCCGAGGTGCCGCTCAACTTCCTCAACCCGCGGCCGGGCACGCCGCTCGGCGACCGGCCTCTCGTCGAGCCGATGGAGGCGATCCGTTGGATCGCGCTGTTCCGGCTCGGGCTCCCGAACGTGATCCTGCGCTACGCGGGCGGCCGTGAGGTCACGCTTCGCGAGCTCCAGTCGCTCGGGATGACCGCGGGCATCAACGCGCTCATCGTCGGCAACTACCTCACCACGTTGGGTCGTTCTCCGGAAGACGACCTCCAGATGCTCGAAGACCTGCGCATGCCGATCGGGGCGCTGTCGAAGGTTCTCTGATGCGCTGCGCTGGGGTCCTGTGATGCACTGCGTCGGGTGCGGCCGCGCCAGCGACGCGTGCGACGGTTCATGCCGCCGTCCACTCGACCCGCCGCGCTTCTGCCCGCATTGCGGGCGCCGCATGACGGTGCTCGTCACGCCGACGCGATCCGAGCCCCGCTGCCGCGATCACGGTGCCTACGCGGAGGATGACCCGCTGTAGTACCTCGGAAGCGCAGCTGGCTCTTCTACAGTCAAGTGGTGCTCGAGTCGGTGGTGAACGGCCTCGGCGATGCCGTGAACCCGTGGGGGTACGTGCTCCTCTTCGTGCTGACGATGCTCGAAGCCTCAGCCTTCATCGGCTTGTTCATCCCCGGCGAGACAGCGCTGCTCCTGGCCGGCGTGCTGGCACAGCAGGGCAAGGTGTCGCTTCCGATCTGCATCGCGTGCGCGGTCGTCGGTGCCGTGGTCGGCGATTCGATCGGCTACGAGATCGGCCGTCACCTCGGCCCCCGCATCCGCAGCTCGTGGGCGGGCCAGAAGCTCGGAGAGGAGCGATGGGCGAGGGCGCACGCGTACCTGCGCAAGAAGGGCGGGCGCGCCATCTTCCTCGGCCGCTTCATCGGAGTGCTGCGCGCGCTGGTGCCGGCCGTCGCGGGCGACTCGCGGATGCCGTACGGCACGTTCCTCTTCTGGAACGTGCTGGGAGCCGCCATCGCGTCCCCGGCGGTGATCCTGGCCGGCTACTCCGCGGGTTCTTCCTACAAGCGGGTGGAGACCAGGCTCAACCATGCGTCCTGGATCGTCGGCGGGTGTGTCGTCGTCTTCCTGGTCGCCAGGTACATCTTCAACCGCCGCAAGGAAGCGCGAGAAGGCGCTGACTCGTTGAGCTGACCGCGGCTACGGCGTGACGAGCGCGATCTCGAGCTCGAACCAGACGTCCTTGCCCCGGGACGTGGGATCGACGCCCCAGCGGGCCGCGAGGCACTCGATGAGCTGCATCCCCCTCCCCGAGGGGGCGAGCGGACCGAGGTTGCGCACCACCGGCACCGTCGGGGTGTCGTCGTGCACCGCCACCCGGACACGGTGGGCGTCGACCTCGACGGCGAGCACCGGGTCGCCCTGTCCATGCAGCACGGCGTTGGTGACCAGCTCGCTCGTCAACAGCTCGACCGTGGCGAGCTGCTCTTCGTCGAGCACGCCGTCGACGACCGAGCGCACGAACCGCCGGGCCACCCTGACGCCGACCGGGTCGGAGGTCAGGAGCAGAACAGGCACTTCACCGGGCTTACCCGAAGCGGGGGTTGGTGCAAACCGTCGCGTTTGCGAAGTTCGAGGAGATCGCGCATCACGACTCCGGCTCCGCGACCCACCAGAGGTCGGCGCTGGCGAGGCGCTCGTGCCACCACGGCGGCGCGCCGTTCATCAAGGTGCTCAGGTCCCAGTAGTCCTTCCAGAGCGTGATCATCCCGTCGCTCACGTGCTGCACGGACACGAAGGGGAGCTCGACCACCTCACCGGTGGGGAAGTACCAGTCCTCCTGGTGCTCGGTGATGACCGCATCGTCGTTGGCGGCCATCTGGCGGAGGTGGTGCTCGTAGCGCTCGAGCGGCTCGATCCCCAGCCGGAGCCGGGCCTCGATGGCCTTCGGGCCCCGAGCAGCCGCCGAGGCACCGGTGGGCACGTCGTAGTAGAGCGACGTCGGGGTGAAGAAGCTGCCGATGCGATCCCAGTCGCGGTCATAGAGCGCGGCCCAGAACCGTTCGACCGTTGCGAGGTTGGCTTCGCTCACGCCTGCAGCATCTCATCGGGAGGGCGGGCGCTCGGTGATGCAACGAGGATCGCGATGTCGTCGCGCGAGCCCTCGGGCGCGACGAGCATCACCGTGTCGAGGATGGCTTGCGCGATGGCGTCGGCATCGATCGCTTCGAGCCGGTGGCGCACGAGCAAGCCGAGCTGGTTCTCGTCGAAGGCCG
Organism: Acidimicrobiaceae bacterium; assembly: GCA_041166585.1. GTDB lineage: Bacteria > Actinomycetota > Acidimicrobiia > Acidimicrobiales > JACDCH01 > JBEEGB01. The sequence continues at coordinate 544 of JBEEGB010000478.1, read as the reverse complement.
TCTCCGGTGAGCGCTGCTCGGTGACGCCGTCGGTGTACAGCACCAACGTGTCCGACGGTCCGAGGTGCGTGCGAGCGAGCTCGAACGTCGGGTCCTCGGTCACCCCCAGCAGCACGCCGGCCGGCTCGAACAGCTCGATGTCACCTGACCAGCGCACGACCAAGGGCGGCGGCTGTCCGCCTCGTGCGAGCACCACGTCGAACCCGTCGTCGGCGGGTGTGAGCGCGGCGACGGCAGCAGTGACGAATCGGGGCATCGCGTTGCTGCCCGCCTCCTTCTGCTCGGCCTGGCCGTACAGCAGGGCGCGGTTCAGCTGCGCCAGCATCTCCGCGGGTCCGGCGCCTTCCAGCGCGCCGGCGCGGAGCGTGTGGCGGGCCAGGCTCGTGAGCGTGGCCGCCTCGACGCCCTTGCCCTGGACGTCACCGACGATGAGCACGGTGCCGTCGCCGGTGCGCACCGCGTCGTAGAAGTCGCCGCCGACCTGCTGGCCCATCGCGGCGGGGAGGTAACGGGAGGCGAGCTGGAGGCCGGGGACGGGGAGGAG
>JBEEGB010000477.1:0-3061 GCA_041166585.1 Acidimicrobiaceae bacterium | reverse complement strand
CGTGGTGGCGCTGCGTCACGTCCATGAGCTGCGGGGCTGGCATGTGGACGGCAACGAGCTCGTGCTCGGCGCCGCGACCACCTACACCCACCTGCTCGCGCCTGAGCTCACGGCACTCGCACCCGCGCTGGCGGCCGCGGCACGGACGGTCGGCTCGCCCCAGATCCGCAACACCGGAACGGTCGGCGGCAACCTCGGCACCGCGTCCCCGGCCGGCGATGCCCTTCCCGTCCTGGTGGCGCTCCGCGCCACAGTCGAGGCGCGCGGTGCCGGCGGCTCGCGGCTCGTGCCGATCGACCAGTTCTTCCTCGCACCGAAGCGCAACTCGCTCGAGCCCGGTGAGCTGATCGCAACGGTGCGGGTGCCCGTCCGGCGAGGACCACAGGACTACTTGAAGGTCGGCGTTCGCAACGCGATGGTGATCGCGGTCGCGTCACTCGCCTTCGCCGTCGACCTCGACGAGCGATCCATCGGGGTCGGGATGGGATCGGTCGGGCCCACGCCGCTGCCGGCGCCGGACGCGGCCGCGTGGCTGGCCGGGCAGCTGTCGTGGCGCGACGACGGCATCACGCTGGACGACCCGGACCACCTCCACCGCTTCGGCGAGCTGGTGGCCGCCGCCGCGCAGCCGATCGACGATCACCGCAGCACGGCCGTGTACCGCCGTCACGCCGTCGCGGTGATGGCCCGCCGCGCGCTCCGGAGGGCCCTCACATGAGAGAGGCCTACCACCTCAAGGTCAACGGGACCGAGCACGCCGTCGATGACGCGTGGCTCGGTGAGAGCCTGCTCCACGTGCTGCGCGAACGCCTCGAGCTGCCCGGCGCCAAGAGCGGGTGCGAGCAGGGCGAGTGCGGTTCGTGCTCGGTGCTGATCGACGGCGTGCTCGTCTGCGCCTGCCTCGAGCTCGCCGCCGCGGCCGTCGGTTGCGACGTGGTGACGGTCGAGGGCATCCAGCCGGCCGAGCGCGGCGCGCTCACGGACGTGCAGCAGGCCTTCGTCGACGAGGGGGCGGTGCAGTGCGGGTTCTGCACCCCCGGCTTGGTGATGGCCGTCCACGACCTGCTCCAGCGCGAACCGCACCCCGACGACCTCGCGATCCGCGAGGCGCTGTCCGGGAACCTGTGCCGCTGCACGGGCTACGGCCGCATCCTCGAAGCCGTGCAGGTTGCCATCGCGTCGAGGAGCGGGGAATCCCGATGAGCGTCGTCGAGAAGGGGAGCCCGGCGAGCACCGTTGCCGGCGGCGGCATCGGGACGAGCGCGCGGCGTCCTGACGGCGGACCGAAGGTGCGCGGAGAGTTCGCGTTCCCCGGTGACCTCTGGGCCGACGGGATGCTCTGGGGCCGCGCCTTGCGATCGCCGTACCCGTCCGCACGCATCCGCTCGATCGACGTGACACCCGCGCTCGCCATCACCGGTGTGCACGCGGTGCTCACCGCCGAGGATCTCGGCGACAACAACCGCTACGGCCTCGAGCACCGAGACCAACCGGTGCTGGCCGGCGACGTGGTGCGCTACTGCGGCGAGCCGGTGGCGTGCGTCGCCGCCGATCACCCCGACACGGCGCGCCGGGCCTGCGAGGCCATCATCGTCGACTACGAGGTCCTCGAACCTCTCGTCGACCCCGAAGCCGCCATCACCGCGGACCCGATCCATCCCGATGGCAACGTCTTCCGGCACCTCACCATCCGCAAGGGCGATGCGTCCAACCTCGGACCGGTCGTGGTCGAGGGCACCTACGAGATCGGCATGCAGGACCAGGCCTTCATGGGGCCCGAGGCGGGTCTCGCGGTCCCCGACAGCGAGGGTGGGGTCGACCTCGTCGTCTCCACGCAGTGGCTGCACAACGACCGCGACCAGGTGGCGGAGTGCCTCGGCCTGCCGCCCGAGAAGGTGCGCATCAGCCTCGGCGGCGTCGGTGGCGCGTTCGGCGCCCGCGAGGACGTGAGCCTGCACATCCACGCCTGCCTCCTGGCCGTGCGCACCGGACGTCCTGTGAAGATCGTCTACTCGCGCCAGGAGTCGTTCCTCGGTCACGTGCACCGCCACCCGGCCGCCATCTGGATGCGCCACTCCGCCGACCGCGACGGCACGCTCAGGACGTTCGAGGCGCGCATCGTCCTCGACGGGGGTGCGTACCGGTCGTCGAGCTACCACGTCGTGGCCAACGCCGCGTGCTTCGCCAACGGTCCCTACCGGGTGGCCGATGCGCTTGTGGAGGGGATCGGGGTCCGCACCAACAACCCTCCGTGCGGCGCGATGCGCGGCTTCGGCGCCGTGCAGGTGTGCTTCGCACACGAGGCCCAGATGGACCTGCTCGCGGACGCGTGCGGCATCGATCCGGTGGAGCTCCGCCTGGTCAACGCGCTCGACCGAGGAGACACGCTGCTCACCGGTCAGGTGATCGAGGGGACGCTGCCGGTCGCCGAGGTGATCCGCGCTTGTGCCGCGCTCCCCCTCCCTCCCGAGGCGCTCGACCATGAGCTCGCTCGTCCCGGCGGGGCTGGGCGCACCGCGGACATGGTCGACGTGCGGCGCGGGGTCGGGTTCGCGGTGGGGTTCAAGAACCTCATGTACGCCGAGGGCTACATGGACGGCTCGGTCGCCCGCTGCCGGCTCGAAGGCGGGCTGGCCACGGTGACGTGCGCGGCCGCCGAGGTCGGGCAGGGCTTCGTCACGCTCGCGCAGCAGCTGGCCCGCACGATCCTCGGCGTGTCCGATGTGCTGCTCGCTCCGGCCGACACCTCGATCGGTTCGGCCGGCTCCACGTCGGCGAGCCGCCAGACGATGATGTCGGGCGGTGCGGTGGAGCAGGCGTGCCTCGCGGTGCGCACGCAGCTGCTCGACCACGTCGCCGCGGCCAGCGGCGTGAACGCGCAGCTGCTCACCATCGAGGGCGGGCGCGTCATCACGATCGACGGCAGCGGCGCGGTCGATGTCGCGGTCGCCGACGCGGCGCCGGACGAGGTGTTCGAAGCAACCGAGGAGTTCCACCACCGACTCACCCACCCGCTCGACGAGAACGGCCAAGGCGACGCGCACGTGTCGTTCGCGTGCGC
>JBEEGB010000476.1:0-2820 GCA_041166585.1 Acidimicrobiaceae bacterium | reverse complement strand
CGACGACATGATCGGTCGCCAGGCCCACCTGTCCGCCGACGGGTCCCTCACTCTCTGAGCGTCGCCCGCCGAGCTCCGCCCGCCCGAACTTTGGTCCGCCCGAACTTTGGTCCGTCCGCCCGAACTTTGGCGCGAGGCGGTGTGATCACACCGTCTCGCATCCAACATTGCGTCGCTATTCGGGGAGCCAGACGCAGATGCGGGTGCCGCCGCCGGGGTTGGCCTCGACCCAGATGCGGCCGCCGTGGTTCGTCGCGACGCGCGCGCAGATGGCGAGGCCGATGCCGGTGCCCGGGCTGTGCGAGCCTGCCGCGCCGCGGTTGAACATGGCGAACACCTCCGAGCGCAGCTCCGGTTCGATGCCGACACCGTTGTCCGCCACGACGATCAACCAGCCGTTGCCTGACCGCGTCGCGGTCACCTCGACGGTCGGGTCGCTCTCGCCGCGGAACCGGATGGCGTTGGACACGAGGTTCTGGATCAGCTGGCGCAGCTGGGTCGGCTCGCCGTGCAGCTCCGGCAGCGGTCCGACCGTGCAGCGGACGCCCGCCGCGGTCAGGTCGGCGCCGAGGTCCGTGACCACATCGGCCGCCACGTGGTCGAGTGCGACGGGGACCGATGTCGAGAGGGGTCGTCCGGCCAGCGCGTACTCGAGCAGGTCGTCGATGAGGCGCGCCATCCGCTCGACGCCGCGCTGCGCCGCCGAGCCGAACCCGGCTGCCTCCTCGCCCCGCGTGGGATGGGCCTTGGCGATGGGGAGCAGCAGGTCGAGGTACCCCCGCACGACGACGAGCGGCGTCTTCAGGTCGTGGGACACGACCGACGCGAACTGCTCGAGATCGTGGTTCGACCGCTCGAGGTCCGCGTTGCGTACGGCGAGATCGGATGCCGTCTGCTTCAACGCGGCCTCGGCCGAGCAGCGGTCGACCGCGCTGACGAGCATCTCACCGACCGTTCGCACGAGGTCGACCTCTTGGGGCGACCACTCGAACAGCTCGCGGCGCGCCTCGAAACCGATGAAGCCGACGGTCGCCTCCTTCGCCACGAGAGGCACGAAGAGGATCGAACGCACACCGTCGCTCAACATGGCCGCGGCCGCGGCCGCGCCATCGTCACCTTCGGGAGGAGCTGCCTCGATGTCGGGGAGGTGGACGACCGCGCCGGCACGGAGCGAATCGCGCCAGAACCGCTGCGCCTCGCGGGGCAGCTCGGGGATCGCGGTGCTGGCTCCGGGCACGTCGTCGGCCCACCACTCCTCGAAGAGCTCCGCCGTCGGCGTCCCCGGGACCATCTTGAGCACATACGTGCGGTCGAGCTGGAACACGCGGCACAGGTCCGCCAGCGCTTCGCGCACCGTGGGGCCGAGCTCGTCGATGCCCACCCCGAGCAGACGCGTCGACAGCCCCATCACGGTGGCGTCGAGGTCGGCCCGCGGTGATGGCATCATGATCGTCGGCCCCCTTCCGAGCCGGGAAACGCTCTCAGGACACGTCGTTGGTGCGGAGCAATTCGGTCAAGCGGTTCATGACCGCCTTGTTCGCACTCGGCATCTCTTCAAGCATCGTCTTGAAGTCCTTGGTGTTGAGCGCCAAGAGCTTCATCGGCGTGATCGCCCGGATCGTGGCCGAGCGTGGGCGGTTGTCGATGAGCGCCATCTCACCGATCATCGTGCCGGGACCTACCACTGCCTTCTGCTCGCCGTTGATCTCGACCGAGGCCTGACCCTCGACGATGATGTAGCACTCCTGTCCCGGCTTGCCCTGCTCGGTGAGGATCGCGCCGGCTTCGGCATCGACCTCCTCGACCAGCGAGCCGACCCTCGCGAGCTCCGCCGGCGTGAAGCCCTCGAAGAACGAGATCTTGGCCAGCCGTTCAGCTCCATCCGCGATCTTCTTTCGAAACGGCATGGACGTCCCCCTGGAATGACTGGTGTCGCCGTCACGGTAGCGCGGCGGCCAGCACCTGATCGGGAGAGATGGGGCCAGCGCGCAGCACGGGGAGGGCCGGGTCCGTGCCGTCGACCACCGTCGACGCCAGGCCATCGCACGGACCGCCGTCGAGGACGAGCGCCACGTCGGCTGCGAGCGCGGCCGCGGCACCAGCCGCGGTGGTCGGTGTCGGTGAGCCGTGCCGGTTCGCGCTCGTCGTCGCCAACGGCCCCACCTGCGACGCCAGCGCGGCGATGAGCGCGTGATCCGGCCAGCGAACCCCGACCGTGACGCCGTCACCCCCGAGCTCGGCAACGACGTCTGACCGCCGGCGCAGCACCACGGTGAGCGGCCCCGGCCACAGCGCCTTCAGCACGCGCATCACGGCCGGTGACGGCGGCTCGACGAGCTCGAGCGCCTGCGCGAGCGATCCGACGAGCACCGCCACCGGGACCTGGTCGGGACGGTCCTTCAACGCGAACAGCTGCTTCGTCGCTCCCGGCACCGACATCGCGACCGCGACGCCGTAGACGGTGTCGGTGGGGAGCACGACCGCATCGCCGCGACGCAGGGCGTCAACGGCCGTCGCCACGCCGCGCTCGTCGCCCGCCGGGAGGACCACGCTCACCCCGGGACTCTACGCACGCCGTTCTCCCGGTGCTGAGTCGGGAAATTCCCGACTCAGCACCGCACAAACGAGCGTGAGTACGTTTGGGCGGATGAGAGCAGCGGTCATGCGAGAGAAGCGTCTCGTCGTCGACGACGTGCCCGAGCCGTCACCGGCCGCGGGGCAGGTGCTGGTGCGCACGCTGGCATGTGGGATCTGCGGGTCCGACCTCCACGCGCTGCAACACGGCGAGCTGATGGTCGAGATGAGCGAGCAGGCGGGCGC
>JBEEGB010000475.1:0-4273 GCA_041166585.1 Acidimicrobiaceae bacterium | reverse complement strand
CGGTGACGGCCGTCGACAGCGCCCGGTACGCGGCCACGCTGGCCCGCTGCTACGTGGCGACCGACGGCGACCGCGTCGACCATCAGGCCCTCGACGAAGCCCTCGCGCAGCTCGCGGCGCTGCCGGGTCGGGCCGGCTACGTCACGGACGTCTTCTGCCGCCAGGCGCGCTACTTCCAACCCCACAACGGCGCGCGCATCGACGCGATCCGCGACGCGATCCGCGCTGAGCACGCGGGGAGCGCGCTCGAGCCCGTGCTGCTCACGAGCTTGATCGAGGCGGCGGACCGCGTGGACTCCACCACGGGAGTGCAGATGGCCTACCTCAAGGGGTGGGCGCCTCGGTCGCACCAAGAGCTCACCTTGCGCCGTCCCGCGTTGTTGAGCGGGCCTGGCGTCGCGGTGCACGGCGACGCGGTCGACGTTGCCGGCGCGCTCGGCCCGTTCGATCTGGCGTACTTCGATCCGCCGTACAACCAGCACCGCTACACGGCGAACTACCACGTGTGGGAGACGATCGTGGCCTGGGATGCCCCCAGCTACTACGGCGTCGCCTGCAAGCGCGACGCGCTGCGCGGAGACGAGGGCCGCTCGGCGTTCAACCGCAAGGCGATGATGCCCGTCGCGCTGCGCTCGGTGATCGAGTCGGTGCAGGCCAAGGTGCTCGTCGTCTCGTGCTCGGACGAGGGGTGGGCGACACCGGAGGACATCGCCCGGTGGTGCGCGTCGCGTGAGCAGGTCGTGGTGCTCGGGTTCGACTCGAAGCGCTATGTGGGCGCGCAGATCGGCGTGTTCAACCCGAGCGGCGAGAAGGTGGGGAGGGTGTCGCACTTGCGCAACACCGAGTACCTCGTCCTCGCCGGCCCGCGCGAGGAGGTGGCGGCGATGGCGGCCGCGGCTCGCCTACCCGTCGAACAGCGCCCCCACCATGGCGTCGACGTCGGCGAGCGCCGCTGAGCCGGCGGGGGAGCAACGCCGCGCATCCGGCTCCGCTCCGGGGTCACCGACGCGGTCGACGGTGGCGAGCACGCCGGCGGTGAGGAACCGGCTGAGCTGCGAGTAGCCGTGGCGATCGTCGAAGCGGGCGCGACCGAGCCCGAAGTGGTACCGCAGCGGTGCGTAGAGGAACAGCCGGTCCCGCGCCCGGGTCACGGCGACGTACAGCAGGCGGCGCTCCTCCTCGATCGACTCCTCGTTGCCCGTCGCCATGTCGGAGGGGATGCTGCCGTCCGTCACCTGCAGGACGTGCACGACATCCCACTCGCCACCCTTGGCGGAGTGGATGGTCGACAGCGTGAGGACGTCGTCGTCGAGGTGGGGCGGCCCGGCGAGGTCGCTCGTCGCGGCGGGCGGATCGAGCGTGAGGTCGCTGAGGAAGCGCGAGAGCGTCGGCGCGGCCTCGGCCGCGAGCTGCAGCTGGTCGAGGTCGGCGACGCGGGCCGCGATGTCCGGGTAGCGCCGTTCGAGCAGCGGCTCGAGCCAGGCGCGCATGCGCTCGACGGCGACGCCCGGCGTGCTCGCCTCCGCGTGGCGGCGTGCATCGTCGAGCGTCGCGAACAGCTCGCGCGCGATCGGAGCGTCGACCTCGGTGATGGGGCGCTGCGTCGCCGTGGTGGAGAGCTTGCGGGCCGTCGCCGGCCCGACGCCTTCGAGCAGCTGGAGGACGCGGAACCACGCCAGCTCGTCCCGCGGGTTCTCCACGAGGCGCAGCCCGCAGACGAGGTCCTTCACATGCGCGGCTTCGAGGAACTTCAGCCCGCCGTACTTCACGTACGGGATGCGCCGAGCCGTGAGCTCGAGCTCGAGCAGGTCGCTGTGGTGTGAGGTGCGGAACAGCACGGCCTGGTCGCGGAACGCGACCCCCTGCTCGTGGTGCTGCAACAGGCGCGCGCACACCGCGGCCGACTGGGCTCCTTCGTCGCCGCAGGTGACGAGCGCCGGTCGGGGACCGTCGGCGCGTTCGGCTCGCAGCACCTTCGGGTGGCGATGGGCTGCCTCCTCGATGACCGCGTTGGCGGTGTCGAGGATGGACGGAGTCGAGCGGTGGTTGCGCTCGAGCAGCACCACGTCGGCGCCGAAGCGCTCCGGGAAGTCGAGGATGTTGCGCTGCGTCGCGGCGCGGAAGCTGTAGATGGCCTGAGCGTCGTCGCCGACCGCGGTGACGGTCGCACCTCCCGCCGCCAGGTCGGCCAGGAGGTCGGCTTGCAGCGTGTTGGTGTCCTGGTACTCGTCGACCAGCACGTGGTCGAACTGGGCGTGGAGGACGCGCGCGGTGGACGGGTCGCGCAGCAGCGCCGACCAGCAGAGCAGGAGGTCGTCGTAGTCGAGCACCTGTGCCGCTCGCTTGCGCGCCGTGTACGCCGCGAACACCGCGCGCAGCTCGTCGCGATCGTCGGTGCACCAGGGGAAGTCGGCTGCGAGCACCTGCGAGAGCGGCCTGGCGGTGTTCACGACACGGCTCAGCACCGCGGCCATCGTGTCCTTGCGCGCCCGGCGACGGTCACTGGTGTCGGTCGCGTCGTGCGCGTGCAGCTCGGCCCGCACGAGCGCGAGCAGGTCGGCGGTGTCGCCTTGGTCGAGGACCGTGAACCCCGGCTCGAGGCCTATCGCATGACCGTGGCGCCGGAGGAGCCGGTTGCCGATGCCGTGGAAGGTGCCGCCCCAGCACCGGCGCGAGAGGTCGCGGCCGCCGAGCGCCTCCGACCGGCGGAGCAGCTCGGCCGCCGCCCGCCGGCTGAACGTGAGCAACAAGATGCGCTCCGGCGCCACGCCACGGGTCACGAGCGAGACCATCCGGCTGGCCAGCGTGGTGGTCTTGCCGGTGCCCGCGCCGGCCACGATGAGCAGGTGGCGGCCGGCGTGATCGGCAGCCTGGCGCTGCTCATCCGTCATGTCTACGAACACCCGTTCGACTCTAGCCGCCGGGTTGGCATCACGCGGTGGACCCGGCAGGATCAGCGACCGTGCGAGGCAGGGGCGAGGAGCAGCTCATCACCCCCGCGTTCGTGTGGATCACGACCGCCGCGCTCGCGTACTTCGTGGCGATCGGCGTGCTGGCGCCGGTGCTCCCGCGCTACGTCGAGGATGAGCTCGGTGGCGGCGGCGTCCAGGTCGGCTTGGCCGTCGGCGCGTTCGCGGTGTCGGCGGCCCTGCTGCGGCCGACCGTCGGCCGCATCGGCGACCAGCGCGGGCGCCGCGTCCTCGTCATCGCCGGCGCGCTCATCGCCGCGGTGTCCGTGCTCGGCTACGACCTCGCCGTCAACCTGCCCGTGCTCATCGGGATGCGCTTGCTCACCGGCGTCGGTGAGGCGGCCATCTTCGTGGGAGCCGCGACCGCGGTGCAGGACCTCGCGCCCTCGTCGCGTCGCGGGGAAGCCACGTCGTACTTCTCGATCGCGGTCTACGGCGGTCTCGGCGTCGGTCCCGTGCTCGGCGAGTACGTCCGCACGACCTGGGGCTTCCACCCCACCTGGGCGGTCGCGGCCGGCCTGTGCCTCCTGGCCATGGTCATCGCGGCCCAGATGCCCGATGCCCGGCCGGTGGTCGACCCGGACGCGCCGCCGGCCACGCGCCGCTGGCTGCACCCGGCGGCGGTGCGGCCCGGTGTGATCCTCGCGCTCTCGTCGTGCGGCTACGCAGGGTTCGGTGCGTTCGTCCCGCTCTACATCAAGCAGATCGGGCTCGACAGCGCAGGCGGCGTCTTCCTCGAATACGCCGTGGCAATCCTCGCGGTTCGCATCTTCGCGGCCCGCCTGCCCGACCGCATCGGGTCGGTCCGGGGCGCGTCGATCGCACTGCTGCTCCAAGCCGGCGGGCTCGGCGCGATGGCGGTGTTCGCGTCCGCGGCTGGCCTGTACGCGGGCACGTTGATCTTCGCGATGGGGACGTCGCTGCTGTACCCGTCGCTCTTCCCGCTCGTCGTCGATCGCGCGCCCGATTCCGAGCGCAGCCAGGCAGTCGCGACGTTCACGTTGTTCTTCGACGTCGCGCAGGGCTTGGGCGCGTTCGTGCTCGGCGCGGTGGTGAGCATCGGCGGGAACGAGCGGTGGGCGTTCGCCGCCGCGGCCGCGCTCGTCGCGTTCGGCTTCGTCCTCCTGCGCTCCACGGGTCGGTCGAGGTACGAGCCCGCGCCCAGTCCGTCCTGGTAGACGGCGCCCGGCTACCCGGCGATGCGCTGGACGAAGACCTGTTGGGCGACGGTGCGGCCGAGGGTGCGGTCCTTGCCGTCGACGCGCAGCACGAGCGGGCCGTCGAAGGGGTGCTTCTCGCGGACC
>JBEEGB010000474.1:0-3311 GCA_041166585.1 Acidimicrobiaceae bacterium | reverse complement strand
CGAATGTTGGATGCGAACGTTGCGCTTTGCGCAACGTTCGCTCCGAAGTTCGCCGTGGGAGACCTAGGTTCGGCGCCGTGGAGAAGCTCGTGTACCTGTTGTGGGCCGACGACGACCCGTCCGCGGGTGACGCCCTGCGCGATCGGCTGTTGGGCGACGTCGCGCCGACACTGCTCGACGCGGGTGCGCTGCGGCTCGGCGTGAACGTCCACGACACCGCTGCCGCGGAGGCCCCGTCACCGGTGCCCACCCCGGCGGGCGAGCTGCCTCACGTCGCGGAGATCTCCGTGTGGGTGGACAGCTACGACCGTCGGGCCCCGATCGAGGCCGCCGTCGCGGGTGTCGGCCTGCGCCACGCCGGCTACCTCGTGCTCGAATCGCTGTACGACGACTACGGCACGACCGAGCACGGTCCGCCACGGGACTGGCCCGACGGTGAGCGCTCCCCCGGCGTGCTCACCGTGGCGTTGATCCACCGCCCCGAGGGGCTCGGCTACGACGAGTGGATCCAGCGCTGGCACGGCACGCAGTCGCCGGTCTCCGCGGAGCTGCAGCCCCGTTGCCGCTACGTCCGCAACGAGGTGATCCGCGCGGTGACACGAGACGCCCCCGAGATCCATGGCATCGTCGAAGAGGCGTGGCCGTCGGCGCGCCACGTCGCCGACCCGATGCTGTTCTTCAACGCTGGCAGCGATCCGGCGCTGCTGCAGGCCAACATCGAGCGCATGCTCGAGAGCGTGAACGCCTGCCTCGACCTCAGCCGCATCCGCAACGTCACCATGAGCGAGCACCTCGTCCGCTCGTAGTGCGTTGCTAGGGTTGCCGCTCCCCGCGGGTGTAGTTCAGCGGCAGAACATCAGCTTCCCAAGCTGAGAACGCGAGTTCGATTCTCGTCACCCGCTCCAACGAAGTCTTGCTGGGTGCAGCTATGCGCCGCTCGCCGCGAAGGCCAGCGAGGTGCGCAGGCCCTCGCCGATGGCGTCGAAGGCTCCGCCGTCGAGGCGCCCCTTGGCGACCGAGACGAGGCGAACCGACTCCTCGGTCTGCGCCCAGAGCAGCGCTTCCATCGCCGCGGCGGGCATCGGCTTCGCGAGGTAGAAGCCTTGGACCGTGTCGCACCCCATGACGCGGAGCTTGTCGAGCTGTGCTCGGGTCTCGACGCCTTCGGCGACCGTGGTCATGCCGACGGCTCCGGCGAGACCGATGACGGCGGCGACGATGGCGGTGTCGACGGCGCTCGTCTCGAGGCCGTCGACGAAGCTGCGATCGATCTTCACCACGTCGACGGGGAACCGCTTGAGGTAGCCGAGGGACGAGTAGCCGGTGCCGAAGTCGTCGATGGCGACGCGCACGCCGAGGGCCTTGAGCCCGAGCAGCACGTTGGACACCCACTCGACGTCGCTCATCGCCAGGTTCTCGGTGATCTCGAGGCAGATCTGGGCGGGATCGACACCGGTGGCGGCGAGGATCTCGGCAACCTCGTCGACGAGGCGAGGCTGGAGGAACTGGCGGGGCGAGAGGTTGACGCTCATGGAGAGCGCGATGCCGAACTGGTCGCGCCAGGACCGCGCTCGCCAGCAGGCTTGTTCGAGCATGAGCCGGCCGATCGGGAGGATGAGCTCGGTCTCTTCGGCCTGGCTGATGAACTCGCTCGGCGGGAGCATGCCCCGCTCGGGGTGGTTCCAGCGGATGAGGGCTTCGGCACCGATGCACGTGCCGTGGGCGACCGAGACGAGCGGCTGGTAGTAGGCCTCCAGCTCGCCGGCGTCGATGGCGCGGCGGAGCGCGGTCTCGAGGTCGAGCCGTTCCGGCGACCGGGCGCCCATGGCCGCGGCGTCGAAGATCTCGAAGTGGCCGGTGCGGCCCTTGGCCTTCGCTTGGTACATGGCGACGTCGGCGTCGTGGAGGATGTCGTCGCGGGTCTTGTCGGGGGTGGTGAGGGCGATCCCGATGCTGACGGTGGCGACGGTCTCGTGATCGCCGAGGGAGATGGGATCCCGGAGCTGCGCGACGACCCGGCGAGCGACGGCGATGGCTTCGGCCTCGGTGACGTCCTCCAACAGGATCGTGTACTCGTCGCCCCCGAAGCGGGCGAGGAGGTCGCCGGGGCGCAAGGCGTGCTGCACGCGCTCGGCGATGGCGATGAGCAGCTGGTCGCCGGCGTGGTGACCGAGGCTGTCGTTGATGAGCTTGAACCGGTCGACGTCGAGGAAGAGCACGGCATGGATCTCGTTGCTGCGCGTCGACCGGCGGATGGCGTGGTCGAGGTGATCGAGGAACAGCCGGCGGTTGGCGAGCGAGGTGAGCGAGTCGTGGAACGCATGTTGGGCGAGCTGCTCTTCGAAGAGCTTGCGCTCGGCGATGTCGCGGAACGCGATCACCGCGCCCGAGGTCTCGTCGCCGTTGATGATGGGTGACGCGGTGAACGCCACCGGGAACAGCGATCCGTCGGCGCGCTGGAACGTCGTGTCGTCGTTGCGCACCAGGCCCCGGAGCTCGATGGCCCGAAGGGCCGGGATGGCGAGGAAGCTGGGGGCCAGCTGCGGGGTGGTGTGATCGGCGCTGAGCCCACCGAACAGCGCATCCGCGACAGGGTTGACGAAGGTGAGCCGGCCGTCTCGGTCGACGGCGCACACCCCTTCGCCGAGGCTGGAGGTGATCGTCTCGAGGCGGTTGCGCTCGTAGCGGACCTCGTCGAAGAGCGAAGCGGTGGTCAGCGCGCCCGACCCGACCGCGGCCAGCGCTTCGAGGAGCGCCCGATCGGCGTCGTCGAACGGCTCCAGCCGGCTTCGACCCGACACCTCGAGCCAGCGCCCGTCGGAGGCCAGCTTGGCGCTCACCGTTCCAGGGTTCGGGTGGTCGACGAGGGTGGCCGTCGGGCAGCGCAACAACGAGCGGGCTGCGTCGAGCAGCACCTCCGTGGCGCGACCGTCGTGGATCGCGCGGTGGGTCTCGAGCGTGGCGTCGAACAAGCCGCGAAGGCGAGCGCGGTCGTGGCGTGCACGGAAGTGCCCGGCCACCACCTGACGCAAGATCAGCATGGGCACCAGGGCCACGAACAGCGACCAAGCATGCCCGCTGACGGCCAGCGCGGTGAGCAGGCCGAGCGCGACGCTGGCCCCCACGAGCAAGAGGCGGATCTCGAGGCCGTCGCGGAGCACCTGGCGCAGCGGCGCGCCGGTGCTCGCCAAGATGGCGCCGAGGGCACCGGTGTTGACCAGGAAGAACACGACCGCCGCGACGACCGCCGCGACGAGCACGCGGGGAGACACCGGCGACGTGGTTCCGGCCAGCGCGTGGAACGCGACCAG
>JBEEGB010000473.1:0-2999 GCA_041166585.1 Acidimicrobiaceae bacterium | reverse complement strand
GCCGCGGCCATCGAGGCGCTCTTCACCGGGTTGGTCGACGAGTTCGGCGGGCTCGACGCGGTGATCAACGTCGCCGGCATCAGCCGCCCGACGGGATACGGCGACGGTGAGGAGAGCGCGTGGGAGTCGGTGCTGAGCGTGCACCTCGACGGCTACCTCAACGTGCTGCGTTCGGCGCTGCCGATCATGGCCGCGGCCGGGCACGGCCGGATCCTGGGGGTCACCTCGGGCTCCGGTTGGCGTCCGGCGAACGCGGGCGCGTACAGCTGCGCGAAGCGGGCGGTCGCCGCGCTCACCTGGCAGCTCGGTCAGGTCGCGCCGCCGGGGGTCACCGTGAACGCGCTGTCCCCGATCGCGGCCACCCGCATGGTGACGTCCGGCCTGCAGCGACAGGCGTCGGCCGGCGACCAGGGCCAGACCGGTGGCATCTCGCTCGCCATCGCCGCGATGCCGTCGCCGGAGCAGCTCGGGCCGGTGGGCGCGTACCTCGGCAGCGAGGCGTTCGCGTGGAGCAGCGGCAACGTCATCTTCTCCAACGGTTCGGAGGTGGCGCGGGTCGCGCCGCCCCGCCTGCTCGAAGTGGCGCGGACCACCGACGCCGCCGCGCTCGCCCATGTGCTCGACACCGTCATCCCGGCGGCGTTCGTACCCGCCGAAGGCGCGCAGACGACGAACGGGGCCAGCAACAGCCGGTTCGCCGGCGTCTTCGACGAGACCGCCGTATCGCCCGCAGCGACGAGCGGCACGCGCACGTGTCTGGTCGTCACCGACGACCCACGCTGGGAGTCGGCGCTGACCGACGCGCTGGCGGCGCGGGGCGTCAAGTGCGTGGGGATCGGCGCGGCCGCACCGGCGTCGGACTTCGCGGGCGCGGCCGAGCAGCTCGGGCAGGCGGCGCGCGACACCGGTGGCATAGACGCCGTGGTCGTCGCACGCGCCGGAACCGGGGCGACCGGCACAGGGGCACCCTGGGAGCAGGTGCTCGCGGAGCATGCCGGCGTCACCGATGCCATCCGCAGCGACGTCGCGTGGGTGCAGGCGACGAGCGAGTACGCGGGCGAATCTGGTCGGCCGATGCGCATCGCGACGGTGGCCGACGCCACGACCGCGGGCGGGAGGACCCGGGCGCAGGCCGCGGCCCAGCTCGCACGGGCCGCGCACCTCGTCACGGAGGTCAACACCGACGCGTACGCGATCGCGGTCGAGACCGACGCCGACTCGCGCCACGCGACGGTCGGTGAGCTGGTCGGGTACCTCGTCGGCGCCGACGACACCGCAGTGTTGTCGGGCGCCGAGCTCGTCGCGGCCACGGACTGGATCGGGATGCGCAGCCACCCGCACCCCGAGGCGTCCATCTCCTTCGGCGGACCGGAGCTGCCGTCGTGGGTCGACGGCACGCTGCGCGACATGGTGAACGGCTCGAACGCGAGGAGCGGAGCATGACGATCGAACGAGTGGTCGACGCCCACGTCCACCTGTGGGACCCGGCCCGGGCCGACTGGTATCCGTACCTGGCGGGTATGCAGGAGCTCGACATGGGCGACATCTCCGGCATGTGCCGCCGGTTCGATCAGCCCACGTACTTCTCGGAAGCCGCCAAGTGGAACGTGCAGAAGTTCGTCCACGTGGCGGCGGCGGCCGCGCCCGCGCTCATCGACGAGACGCGCGAGCTGGACGAACAGGCTGAGGTGACGGGGCATCCCGACGTGCTCATCGGCGGCCTGGTCCCGAACCACGACCCTGCGGAGCTCGAGCGCCAGCTCGACGAGCAGATGGCGTCGAAGCGCTTCCGCGGCATCCGGATCATGGGCGAGGGGGACCAGGCGTTTCCCAACCCCGCGATCCTGAGGGCGTTGCAGGACCGCGATCTCATCTTCGAGCTCATGGTGCACCCCGACCAGCTCCAACCGGCTGCCTCGGTGCTCGACGGTTGGGAGTTGCCGGTGGTGGTGGAGCACATCGGGTGGCCGCGGTCGAACGAGCCCGAGGAGTACGAGCTCTGGAAGAGCGGCATGGCGGCCCTCGCCGCTCTCCGGGAGAACGTGACGTGCAAGCTGTCGGGCCTCGCGATGCCGATGCAGTCGATGGACGCCGAGACGTTCGCGCCATGGATCCACCATGCGATCGAGCTGTTCGGCGCCGACCGCTGCATGTTCGCGAGCAACTTCCCGGTCGACGGCATGCACGGGACGTTCGACGACCTGTACGGCGTGTACGACGAGCTCACCTCGGACCTGGACGACTCGACCCGCGACAAGCTCTTCGCCGGAAACGCCGAGCGCGTCTACGGCTGCTAGCCGCAGACGGCGGAAGATCGCTCAGCGACCTACCGAAAATCGAGACTCTGCCCCGGTCATGTCGATCCGAGGCGCGCGGTGGTCCAACATCAATGGTTGGACCTTGGCGAGGTGGGCCGCCACCAGGTGCTGTGCTCGGCTGGCGTCACCGGCCTCGATCGCATCAGTGATCTCGTCGTGAGCAACGACGACGCTCGCCCGGAGGTCAGCCGCGGGCCCCGCGGCCGCGGCGTCGGCATAGTCGGCCCACGCTTTCTCATGGAGCGACCACAGGCGTTCGAGTGCACCGATGACGATCACGAGCGTGGTGTTGCCGCACCCGTCGATGATCGCGTGGTGGAACTGCTGGAAGAGTCGAGCGGCTCCAGCCTGGTCTTGCGCGTCGATGGCTCGGCAGCGGATGTTCAGGTCCCGCAAGTGCGGAACGAGCGCCACATTGCGATCGGTTCGCTGCGCGCAGTGTGCAGCGCACACCGGCTCGATCACGGCCAGTGCTGCCGCGAGATCGTCGAGCGCAACCTCTCGAGCTTGCAGGACGAGTCCCAGCGTTCGGGCGGCATTCTCCGGAGTGGGAGCGTGTACCTGCGCTCCGCCCACATTGCCCCTTCGAACGGAGATGAGGCCCTCGCTCTCCAGGATCCTGAGCGCCTCCCGGAACGACGGGCGTGAGACCTGGAATTCACTGATGAGCTGATCCTGCTT
>JBEEGB010000472.1:0-6613 GCA_041166585.1 Acidimicrobiaceae bacterium | reverse complement strand
CGACGACCACGACGGAGCCGACGCCTTTCGCCTCCATGCGCCCAGCCGCCTCGGCGAGCGTCTCCGACGCCAGGGCCGTGACCACCGGTGCGCTCATCACGTCGCTCACCGTTCGCTGCGTTGGTGTCTCTGCCACGGAAACGAATCGTACCGGCCGCGCCGGCCACGGGATCTGGCGACGACAGCAAAGGTTCACGTGTTCGTGTCCTGAAGGTAACGCGGGGGTATGACGCTGGTCACAACCGGGTCGTACCGTCCCACACATGGACAAGTTGCTCCGTTGGGTTCGGTCGTTTGGCAACTCCGGAGCGGTCGCGAACGCCAACCGCTTGCACGAGGAGCACCGGACCGAGGACTGGATCCTGCGCGGGTTGGCGCTCCGAGTCCCCAGCCCGGCTGACGACGCCGGCGTCTCCGTCGCCAGCTAGGTCGCTCGGCGCAGGACCAGCTCACCGCCGAGCTTGCGCATCTCGCCGCCGGCCGTTCGCAGCAGGTCACGGGTGCGGGCGTCGGGTTCCGACGAGCAGTCGAGCACGACCCGAAAGCGGGTGAGCCCACCGTCGGCGGCGTGGGTGAGGTAGTTGAACAGCTTCTCCTGCGTGAGCAGCAGCAGGTGGTCCGAGCCGTCCCACGCCATCGATTGCACGATGTGCAGCTCGACCACGCCGTCGGGACCGGTCTCCGTCGAGTCGATGGCGCCGGGGTCGAGGATCCCGTGAGGGCGCGGAGCACTTGTCACGAGACGATCGTACGCTGGCGCCCATGACCGACGACCTTGCGAAGACGGACGAAGCGTGGCGTGAGGAGCTGACGCCCGAGCAGTACGACGTGTTACGGCGCAAGGGCACCGAGGCCCCGTTCACCGGCAAGTACGTGTACAACCACGACGACGGGATGTACCGCTGCGCCGCGTGCGGGGCAGCGCTGTTCAGCTCCGACACGAAGTTCGACTCGGGGACGGGTTGGCCGTCGTTCACGGAGCCGGCCGTGGCCGAGAACGTGAAGACCGAAGACGACTACGCCCACGGCATGCACCGCGTCGAGGTGATGTGCGCCCGATGTGGCGGTCATCTCGGCCATGTGTTCCCGGACGGTCCCGGTCCCGACGGCCTGCGCTACTGCATCAACTCGCTCTCGCTCGACTTCGCGGCCGGTGAGGAGGGGTCAGGCCGGTAGCGTTGAGCCGATCATGGAGCACGTGGTCTGGACCAGCCGCCCTCGACTTCGCCGACCGGTGCTCATCGCCGCCTTCGAGGGCTGGAACGACGCCGGCGAGGCAGCGACGTTCGCGGCCCGCTACCTCGCCGACCAGTGGGGAGCCCGCCCTTTCGCCACGATCGACCCTGAGGACTTCTACGACTTCACGTCGACGCGCCCACAGGTGAGGCTCGACGACGGTCAACAACGAGAGATCGTGTGGCCGAGCAACGAGCTGTCCGCGTGCTCGGTCCCCGGAGCCGACCTCGACGTGATCGTGCTGCTCGGCAGCGAGCCGCAGCTGCGCTGGCGGACGTTCTGCTCCCAGATCGTCGAGGTGGCGCAGGCCCACGAGGTGCGCCTCGCCGTCACCCTCGGTGCGCTGCTGGCCGAGGTCCCCCACTCGCGTCCGGTCTCGGTGGTCGGCACCGCCTACGACCCGGAGCTCGTGCGTCGGCTCGACCTCCGCCAGTCGACCTACGAGGGGCCGACGGGCATCGTCGGGGTGCTGCACGACGCGTTCCGCCAAGGCGGCGTGCCCTCGGCGTCGCTGTGGGCGACGGTGCCGACCTACGTGCCCGGTGCTCCGTCGCCCAAGGCGGCTCTGGCGCTCA
Organism: Acidimicrobiaceae bacterium; assembly: GCA_041166585.1. GTDB lineage: Bacteria > Actinomycetota > Acidimicrobiia > Acidimicrobiales > JACDCH01 > JBEEGB01. The sequence continues at coordinate 4,802 of JBEEGB010000472.1, read as the reverse complement.
TCGAGCGCACCACCGAGCTGCTCGCGGTGCCGGTGCAGACCACCGACCTCCAGATCGCGACCGCGGCCTACGAGCGCCAGCTCGACGAGCTGGTCGCCGACGACGACGACACCGCGGCGTACGTCGCCGGCTTGGAGCAGGCGGCCGACGAGACGCCTGCCGATGCCGAACCCGACCCGGCCCGGCTCATCGAAGAGGTCGAACGCTTCCTCCGCGACAACCCCTCCACCTGAGCTCAGGCAGGGGCGAACCGCGGCCATGGCTGGGCCTGCTCGAACACGCGGGCGAGACGCAGCGGCACCTCGTCGCGGTGACGGCGCCCGATCACCTGGAGGCCGACCGGCAAGCCCTCTGACGTGAGCCCACACGGGATCGAGATCGCTGGGTTCCAACACAGGTTGGCAAGCATCGTGAAGGGCGTCGACATCGCGGCCGTCCCGGTGTCGACGCCGTTGATCACCTGAGGAGGCGGGCCTTCGGCCGCGAACGCCGGCACGGCCGTCGTCGGGCACAGCAGCACGTCGACCTCGGAGAAGATGCGGGCGGCGTCGAGCTCGAGCGCGTGGCGGGCGTGCAGCGACCGGGCGTACTTCTGCAGCGTGGTGCTCTCGGTCTGCTCGAGCGAACGGCGCACCCACAAGGTGAAGTCATCGGCGCGGGATGGCCACATCTCCTGCTCGATCTCGACCCAGAGCCCGAGCGCGCCGGTGGTGAGCCAGGCTCGCACCGGGTCGGTCAGCTCGACCGGGGTGTCGTCCATGACGAGCCCTGCCGCGCCGGCCAGCACCTGCGCGGCCGCGGCCGTGAGCTCGGCGACCTCGGGGTCGACGGTCGCGAAGCCCAGGTCGGGCGACCAGCGCGCCCGGAGCCCCCGAACATCGAACGACTCGACGGCGTCCACGTAGCGGATGCCCGACGCAGGCAGCGACGTGCGGTCGCGGTCGTCCGGACCCGCGAGCACGTCGAGGATGCGAGCCGTGTCTGCGACCGTGGTGGTCACCGATCCGCTCACGCTCGTCTGGTTGGTCGTGACCTCAGGGTGCGGGATGCGCCCGTGGCTTGCCTTGTGCCCGACGAGCCCGCTGAACCCCGCGGGGATGCGAATGGATCCGCCGCCGTCCGACGCGGTCGCGAACGCGAGGAGCCCCGCCGCCACCGCAGCCGCCGAGCCGCCGCTCGACCCTCCGGGCGTGCGGGAGACGTCCCAGGGGTTGCGGGTGATGCCCGAGACCTTCGACTTCGTCAGGTTGAGCGTCCCGAACTCCGGAGAGGTGGTCTTTCCGACCGGCACCGCGCCCGCCGCTCGGAGCCGAGCGACGTTCAGGCTGTCGCGCACCTCCGGCCCGCGGCCCGCGAACGGCAGCGAGCCGAACGCAGTGGGCATCCCGATGCAGTGCTCGAGGTCCTTCACGCCGAACGGCACACCGGCGAGCGGCCCGGGGTCGTCGCCGCGCGCCACCACGGCGTCGATGGCGTCGGCAGAGGCGCGCGCGAGATCGGGGTCGAGGTGGATGAACGCGTTGAGCCGGTCACCGTCGGCGTCGATGCGGGCGAGGCACTCGTCGAGCAGCTCGACGGCCTTGCGCTCACCGCGACGGACCGACTCGGCCAGCTCGATCACGGTCTCCTGGTCGCTCATGGCTTCCGCTCCTGGTCCGCGGCCGGGCCGCTCGGGCCCACTACACGATGCCGACCCTACCTATCGACGGATCGCCACGCCGGTGGCGGCGAGCTGGGCTTCGGCGTCGGCGAACGACGGGGTGAGCGCACCGAGCAGGTCCACCGGTGTGGCGATGCGATAGGCGTTGCGGGCCACGTAGGCGCGCAGCGCGCAGTCGACCTGGTCGACGGTTCCGAGCGACGCCAACGCCACCGCCCCCTGCACGTAGACGCCCGCGTAGTAGCTCGAGTCGCGGCCCTCCCAGAACGACATGGGATCACCGGCGTGCCCGCGCACGCCGTCCGGCACGCCCCTCGCGGCCATCGCGCCCAACGTCCCCTGCTCGACGAATTCGACGTAGGAGGCGAGCGCCTCGTCCAACCACGGATCGCGGGCCTGGTCGTTGCCGACCAAGGAGTAGAACCACTGGTGCGCCACCTCGTGCACCACGGAACGAGCCGCCGAGCCCGGAGCCTGCATCACGTGGTTGGGGAACTCGATGCCGCCGTGGAAGCCGGGCGTGACGGCCACCGTGTAGGACGGCCACGGATAGGGCCCGAACCGGCCGGCATACGCGTGCAGGGCATCGGTGATGAGCGCGAGCTGGACGTTCGGATCCTCGGTGACACTCGAGTCGACGCCGACGGTCACGCTGATGCCGTCGACGACGGCGCTGGCGGTGTCGAAGTGCCCGATCGACAGCGCGAAGTCGCGCACCGCCGCGGCTCGCCAGTGGTGATCCTCGCCCTCGACACCCGTGGCGAGCACGTCGTAGCTGGAGCTGACGTCGATGGCGACGTCGTAGTCCGCCGCGGGCGAGGTCGTCGCCTCGGCGTGCACCGTGGTCGGCGGGTCCGTCGCCCACCCCACCCCCGGCTCCCAGGCGAGCATCGGCAACACCGAGCCGAGTCGCATCGTGTCGCCGTCGCGGGCAACGCGGTCGTCGTTCGGACCGGGCACGGTGAGCGTGAACGGGGCGGCGACGGTGACCGAGTCGCCCGCGCTGAGCGGCGTCGCGAGGTGGACGATGACGGTGGTGGGGTCGGGCTGTTCCATCGTCAAGCCGCCAGCGAAGGGACCGACCTCGATGTGCGACCCACTCGAGGCGACGACCGGAGCGTTGGCCCAGAGCCGGAAGACGAGGTCCGGAGTCGGCAGATCGGCGGTGAAGCGCACCGTGAGCGACCCATCCACCGTGCCCGACTCCGGGTGGACGGTCATGGCCGCGGTGTAGGTGGGACGGCGCAGATCGGGCGCGGCGTAGGGACCGGCATCGGGGCAGCCCACGATGGCCGTCAGCGGGCTGACGGTGGTCGGCGGTGGAGGAGCCGTCGTCGGCGCGCTGGTCGTGGTGGGCACCGTCGTCGTCGGTGCAGCGGTCGGTGATCCGGATCCGGAGCACGCGGCCAGCACCAGCACGATGGCGACCGCCCGGAACCTCACGCCTCCATGCTCTCAGCACTACCGTCGCTGCTGTGCCCGCCCTCAACCCGACGTGCGTGTGGCGCATCAGCCCACAGCTCGTCGTGGCCCTCGACGAGCGGTTCGGCGAGCCGGTGGACGCGTACGTGAACGGCTCGCAGACCTGGCTGCGCGACGACGGCCCGGGCGGGCTCACCATCGAGTGGCGCCTCCACCCCGTCCCCGACTACCGAAAGCCCGATGACCTCGACACCCACGAGGTCTTCTCCGCCGTCGCGCTCGCGCTCGGAACGGGAGCGCCGCCGCCGGCCGCGCCCGAGGCGCTGTGGGACGGGCTCGAGGCCTTTCCCGCCTACGCCGGGGAGGTCGAGCCCGCACCGCTCGCCGCAGCCCTCGCCGACGCACTCGGCATCGAGCCCGACGCGTGCGGGCTCGTCGACCACGAACGGGTCGGGGACGAGTGGGAGCGCAGCCGGGGCACGGTGTCGATCATCGCCGCCCTGCTCGAGCAGCTCGCACCCTGACCTCTCGGCAATGTTGGATGCGAACGTTGCGCAATGCGCAACGTTCGCTCCGAAGTTCGAGCGTCAGCGGCCCTGCCACGGCTGCGAGCGGGGCCGATCGAAGAACACGTCGAGCGGCTCGCCCCGGATCGCCGCGTACGCACGCGGTCCCCAGATCGAAAAGCCGGCGACGGGTTGCGGCAGCGCATCCTCCGCGAAGAAGCCGACGTCGGCGGTCTCGAGCGGATGAGCGAGGAGGTCACCGCCGACGGCGCGGCAGTGGAACTGGAGCAGGTACATCGGCACACGGGTGAAGCCGAGCCGCAGACCGTCGAGCACGCCGACGAGACGGACCACCTCGCAGTCGATCCCCGTCTCCTCCTTGACCTCCTTGACTGCCACCTCCGCCGGTGAGTAGCCGATGTCGGCCCACCCCGTCGGGTACAGCCAGATGCCGGAGTCGGCGCGCTGGACGAGCAGCAGCTCGCCCTCGTCGTTGCCGACGATGGCCGCGATGCCGACCTTGGGCGTGACGTAGCCGGGGACCCCGGCGCCCACCTGTCCCATCCACTCCTCGACCAGCGCGTCGTGGTCGAAGTCGCTCCCCGCCGCGTGGGCGATGTCGGCGGCGACGGCGAGCACCTCCTCGAAGCGCTCGCGCTCGTAGAGGCTCTCGGTGAACCCGAGGCCGGTCTTGGCGATCCCCGCGAGCGCCTCGCTCCAGCGGGCGAGGTCCTGGTGCGTTGGTCGACGCTCCCCATCCTCCTTGGCCACGCCGCGACCTTAACTATGGTCGGCGGTCGCGACGTCGCGTCACCCGGCGACCGCGTGGCGGATGGCTCGCTCGACCTCAGCCTGTTGGGCGACGTCCGTGAGCTTCTGACCGACCCCGTCGCGGACGTAGAACGCATCGACCACCTGCGCGCCGAGCGTCTGCACCTTGGCCGAGCGGATGTCGAGATCGAGCTCGGCCAGCGCCCGCGTCAGCCGGTAGAGCAGCCCGACGCTGTCGGGCGCGGCGACCTCGACCACGGTCGCCTTGGCCGAGGCCGAGTTGTCGAACGCGACCGACGTGCCCGGACGTGGCGTGGCAGGGCGCCGGCTCCGGTAGGGGTTCGCCCGTTCCTCGAGGCGCGCGTTCAGGGCGAGCCGCCCGGCGAGGGCACGCTCGAGGTCGGCGATGATCTTCGGCCACTCGATCTGGCGCGGGTGCGGAC
>JBEEGB010000471.1:0-2659 GCA_041166585.1 Acidimicrobiaceae bacterium | reverse complement strand
CCACCTGCCGCAGCTCTACTGGGCCGCCGACCGCCCGCCGGCCACCCGCTTCCTCACGGTCGGGTTCTTGACCGGCTCCAGCCGGGGTCGTGCGCCGGAGCGCGTCGGCGTCCAGTACGCGACCCCCGGCGCGTGGGATGAGCTGTTCGCCGACCTCGCGGCCCACCCGCCGGCGCTCGTCGCGGACATCTCGGAGCGCACGTTCTTCGCGATCGACCGGTTCCCGGCGTTCGTGTCGTGGTTGCACGCCAACTACCACCGGACGGCCGTCGTGCAGGGCGTCTCCCTCTACGAACGAGGTGCGCCGTGACCGGACCTTGGGATGGCGACAGCTACGACCAGCGCTTCGAAGCGCTCGCCCGGGCCGGCCACGACGTGCACGGCGAGGTGGCGTTCATCGAGCGGCTCGAGCCTCGGCCGGCATCGGTGCTCGACGCGGGGTGCGGCACCGGGCGGGTTGCCATCGAGCTGGCCCGGCGAGGCTTCGAGGTGGTCGGGGTCGACGTCGACCCGTCGATGCTCGGCGTCGCCCGCGCCAAGGGCCCCGACATCGACTGGCACGAGCAGGATCTCGCGACCCTCGACCTGGGAAGGCGCTTCGACGCCGTCGTGATGGCCGGCAACGTCCTCCTGTTCGTGCGCCCAGGAGACGAGGCCGCGGTGGTGGCTCGATGCGCGGCGCACGTGGCGCCGTCCGGTTGCCTCGTCGCCGGCTTCTCGCTCAAGCCGGGCGGATACCACCTCGACGCCTACGACCAGCACTGCGCAGCAGCGGGCCTGCACGTGGTCGAGCGCTGGGCCACGTGGGACCGAGCACCGTTCCACGAAGCCAGCGACTACGCGGTGACAGTCACCACGTTCGTGAGCTGACGCTCTCGCAGGACCATCATGACGGCGGGCGGGCCACGCCACCGCGAGCGGTCTCGCTGAGGTCGGCGATGTGGACGAGGGCGTCGCCTTGGGAGGCGAGCGGGTTCCGGGTGTAGCCGAGCACGATGCCCGTGCGGGTCGCTCGCACCACGCTCATCCGCTCGCCGAGCGCATCGGCCATCACGCCGAGAACGTCGCCTCGCTTCACCTCCTGGCCAGGGAACACGTCGATGCGCACGATGCCGCTGCGGCGCGCCCGCTCCCATCGGCTGTTGCGCACGATCGTCGTCGGCGCTGGCGCGGCCGGCACGGCGGCGCTGCGCATCCCCAGCTCGGCCAGCACCCGCAGCGTGCCTTCGACGCCGGCTCGCACGGCGGTCTCGTTGAACCGGTGGGCCTCACCGCCCTCGAACACGAGCAGGGGGATGCCCCGCTGCCGGCACGCCCACCGCAGCGAGCCGTCGCGGTAGGCGGCGTCGACGGTGGCGGGCGCGCCGAACGCGATCGCCAAGCGCTCGACCTCAGGGTTCGAGAGGTCGACGCGCAGCTGCGCGAGGTTGGTGCGGTGGTCGCTGCCGGTGTGGAAGTCGAGCCCGTAGTCGCACCGGTCGACGATCTCGGTCATGAAGAGGTTCGCGAGCTGTGCCGTCAGCGACCCGGTCTTGGTGCCGGGGAACGAGCGGTTCAGGTCGCGGCGGTCGGGCAGGTACCGGTTGGCGGTCACGAAGCCGAACACGTTCACGACGGGGACCGCGAGGACCGTTCCGCTCAGCTCTCGGGGCTTGAGCAGCTGGAGCACCTGGCGGATGATCTCGACGCCGTTGAGCTCGTCGCCGTGGATGACGGCGTTGAGCCACAACTTGGGCCCGGGGCGCAAGCCGTTCACCACCGCCACCGGCATCGAGAGCGAGGTGTCGGTCGGCAGCCGCGCGACGGGCAGCTCGATGTGCCGGCGCGTGCCTGGCGGCACCGTCACCCCCGCGATGGTGATCGGATCGTTGCGGAGCTGCTTAGCCGCGGACGCGGTCACGGGTCTTGTTCGGAGCGGCGTTCTTCTCGAGGAACTCGATGATCTTGCCGGCGACGTCCACGCCGGTGGCTCCCTCGACGCCCTCGAGGCCCGGCGACGAGTTCACCTCCATCACCACGGGCCCGTGGTTCGACTGCAGCATGTCGACACCGGACACGTTGAGCCCGAGCGTCTTCGCCGCCCGCACCGCGATGCTGCGCTCCTCCGGGGTGAGCCGGATCTTCTCCGCGGTGCCGCCGCGGTGCAGGTTCGACCGGAAGTCACCAGCCGCGCCGGTGCGCTTGATCGCCGCGACGACCCGACCACCCACGACGATGGCGCGGATGTCGGACCCCCCGGCCTCCTTGATGTACTCCTGCACGAGGATGTTGGCGTCGAGCTGGCGGAAGGCGGCGATGACCGACTCGGCTGCCTTCTTGGTCTCCGCCAGCACCACGCCCACGCCCTGCGTGCCTTCGAGCAGCTTGACGACCACTGGGGCGCCGCCGACCGTCTCGAGCAGACCGTCGATGTCCTTCGTGGAGTGCGCGAAGCCGGTCACCGGCAGCGCGATGCCGCCACGCGAGAGGAGCTGCAGGCTCCGCAGCTTGTCGCGGCTGCGGGTGATCGCCTGGCTCTCGTTGGCGGTGAAGGTGCCGAGCAGCTCGAACTGACGCACGACCGCGCTGCCGTAGAACGTGTGCGACGCGCCGATCCTCGGGATGATCGCGTCGAACCCCTCGAGCTCGCGGCCCTGGAAGATCACGAGCGGCTTGCGCG
>JBEEGB010000470.1:0-5327 GCA_041166585.1 Acidimicrobiaceae bacterium | reverse complement strand
GTCGACCTCACCGTCGCCGGCCGGAGACGTCACACCGAAGGGTTGCGCCGGCAGCGCGGGCACGGCGCGCAAGAACGCCGACTGCAGCGCGGTGATGGTCCGTTCGGGGCCGCCCGAGGTCGCTCGCGCGAACAGCTCCGGCGGTGTGGTGGTCGTCGAGGCGGTGAACACGAGCACGACGTCGATCGCGTCGTAGCCGGTGACCCAGCGCTCACCATCGACCACGGGGGAGGCGGGGCCCGAACCGTCAGCCGCGACCTCGAGCAGTGCGACGTTGCCGTGGTCCTCGACGGCGAACAGCACCGCGGCCCCACCGTCGATCCAGATCGGAGGGCGCGCGCCTGGTGTCGGGGAGCAGTGACGGTCGAGCGCCCCGGTGAGGGTCCGCGCCTCGCCGGTCGCGACGTCGAGCACCACCACCTGCGCGTGGTGCGGGATCGTCCGGTGGTCGGTGGCGATGACCGCGACGCGTGTGCCGTCGGGTGACCACGCCGGCCGGCGGTGGTCGAGCGTGGCGTCGGTGACCCGGCGCAAGGGTGCAGAGCCATCGACCGCGCCGTCGTCCGCGACGTCGGCGATCCAGAGGTCTGCCGCGACGCGGAGGTCCCAGTCCTCATCGCGCGCCGCCGTGAACGCGAGCGAGCGACCGTCCGGCGACCAGTGCGGGTCGTCATGCTCGTACGGACCATCGGTCACCTGACGCGGCGCGGCCGTCCCGTCGACCGGCACCACGAACACGTGGCGGCGGCGGTCGACCGTCCAGCCGACGTCGTCCTCGCGGGTGCTCACCGAGTCGATGCGTCGCGGCGGCTGGTCCCGCTCGTCGTCGGCCGCCAGGCGCGCGTCCCTGACCCGGTGGGCGTAGGCCAGGCGGGTGCCGTCCGGGGACCACGTGACGCCGCCGAACGCCTCCCGGTCGTCGGCGATGGTGAGCAGCTCGCCCGGCCCGTCGACCTGCATGACGAGGAGCCGGTGGTGCACCGGCTTGGCGACGATCGTGCGCGAGAACGCGAGCCGCCGCCCGTCCGGAGACCATGCGGGCCCGGTGTCGGCGTCGGTGCCGGCCGTGAGCTGCCTCGGTGCCGACGAGCCGTCGGTCGCGGCCACCCAGATCGCGGTGCGGTAGCGGTTGGCGCCCAGGTCGGCCTTGGTGACGACGAACGCAACGAGCTGACCGTCCGGCGACAGCCGGGGGTCACCGACCGTGATGAGGCGGCCCAGATCGACAGGTTCCACCCCAATAAGGTGGCACGCCGTGACGGACCGGTGGACCGACGACCACTGCCACCTCCCGGCCGAGCCGACCGAGGCCGCCGAGCTGGTGCAGGACGCGCACGACGCTTCGGTCGAGCGGCTCATCACGGTCGGCACCGATCTCGCCACCTCGAAGGCGGCGATCGCCGCGGCCCGTGCCCATCCGGGGACGGTGTTCGCCACCGTCGGCCTGCACCCGCACGACGCCACCAACGGTCTCGACGGTCTCGAGGCCCTGCTCGCGGAGCCCGAGGTGGTGGCCGTCGGTGAGTGCGGCCTCGACTACCACTACGACCACTCGCCGCGAGACGTGCAGCGAGACGTGTTCGCGGCACAGATCGCCCTCGCCCACTCGCACCAGCTCGCGCTCGTGATCCACACGAGAGAGGCGTGGGACGACACGTTCGCGGTCCTCGCCGAAGCGGGCGTGCCGCCGCGCACGGTGTTCCACTGCTTCTCCGGTGGTGCCGAGGAGGCCGAGCGCTGCCTCGCGCTCGGCGCCTACCTGTCCTTTTCCGGCATCGTCACCTTCCCGAGCGCGGACGATCTGCGCGAAGCGGCCGCGATCTGTCCGCTCGAACGGGTCCTCGTCGAGACCGACGCGCCGTTCCTCGCGCCGGTGCCGCACCGCGGGAAGCGCAACCGGCCAGCGCTCGTCGCGGTGGTGGGTGAGGCGGTCGCCGCGGTGAAGGGGATGGCGCCGGCCGTCGTCGCCGACGCGTCATGGGCCAACGCCTCCTACGTGTACGGCCTGTGACGACCCTGGGCAGGATGCCGGAAACGACGCCGTCGTAGTTTGCGTTCGCGTTACGACGTCCCGTAACGTCGGCTCCCGACACACTCGACCCAAGACCCCCACGCAGAAGGACGGAGCGCTGGAGGCTCAGAAGGAAGAGGTGCGCCAGCCCTACGTCGTACCCCGACATCGCTTGCTGTTCGCCGCATGGTTGACGGCTCTGGCGCTGCCAATCCTCGTCATCGACAACATCCCCAAGACCGAAGCCCGGGCCCAGGCGCCGGTCGAGACCGTGGCGGACAGCGCCCCGGCCTCGACAACGGCCGACCCCACGACGGCTCCGCCCTCCACCGAGGCCGTGCCCACCACGGCTGCGGTGATCGACGCGCCCTCGACCTCGGCGGCCACGGTGGCCCTGCAGGCCAAGGCGAAGCCGTCGACCACCACGACCTCCCAGGCGCCCCGCACCACCTCGACGACCCGGGCTCCGGCCCCGCCGGCGACCGAGGCCCCCGCCCCGGCACCGGCGAACGCCGAGGAGGGGGGCGCCAGCTGGTACGACTACCGAGCGGGTGAGTGCGCCCACCGGACCCTGCCCAAGGGGACCGTCGTGACGGTCACCAACCTGGCCAACGGTGCCAGCACAACCTGCGTGGTCACCGACCGGGGGCCCTATGGCGGCGGACGCATCATCGACCTCGACCGCGGCACCTTCGCCCACCTCGCCGACCCCAGCGCAGGGGTCATCCAAGTCCGCATCACCTGGTAGGCGATGATCGGGGGGTGAGCCCCCTCACCCGGCGTCAGGTCGCGGAGCTGCTGGAGCGCCACGACCTCGCTCCGAGCCGGGCCCTGGGGCAGAACTTCGTCGTCGACCCCAACACGGTGCGCCGAGTCGTGCGCCTGGCCGGGGTCGCGCCCGGCGACCACGTGGTCGAGGTAGGCGCCGGGCTCGGCTCGCTCACCTTGGAGCTGGCCGCCACCGGGGCCCACGTGGTCGCCATCGAGCGCGACCGGTACCTCATCCCTGTGCTCCGTGAGGTGCTCGCCGGAGCCGGCGTCACCGCGTCCGTTGACGTCGTCGAGGCCGACGCCCTGACCCTCGACTGGACCGCGTTGCTGGCCGGTCGTGCTCCCTGGCAGCTCGTCGCCAACCTCCCCTACAACGTCGCCACCCCGCTGGTGCTCGACCTCCTCGACGGCGTGCCTGCGATCGATCGGTTCCTCGTGATGGTGCAGCGAGAGGTGGGGGAGCGGCTGGCCGCGGTGCCGGGGACGCGCGCGTATGGCATCCCGTCCGTGAAGATCGCGTACTGGGCGACCGCGGTGCTCGCGGGCAAGGTCAGCCGGGAGGTGTTCCTGCCTCGGCCCAAGGTCGAGTCGGTGCTCGTGCGCATCACGCGCCGTCCCGACGGACCGGCGACCACCGCCGAGCCCGACCGGCTGTTCGAGCTCGTGCGGGCCGGTTTCGGGCAGCGCAGGAAGATGCTGCGAGGCGCGCTCGGCGGGCTGGTCGAGCCCGAAGCGTTCGCGCGCGCGGACGTGCGACCCGACGCGCGCGCCGAGGAGCTGTCGGTCGAGGATTGGGGACGTCTCGCAGACGCGTCAGGATGAGGGAGTGACTCCACTTCCGCTCCACGGCCTGCGCGTCGTCGACGCGAGCACCGTGATCGCAGGACCTGGGTGCGCGCGCTACCTCGCGGACTTCGGTGCCGACGTGGTGAAGGTGGAACGGCCGGGTGGCGACGGCACCCGCACGATGGGCTTCATGCACCCTGACGGCGACTCGCTCTTCTGGAAGCTCGTCAACCGCGGCAAGCGTTGCATCACGCTCGACCTCAAGGACGCCGACGATCTCGAGCTCATGCGGCGGCTGTGCGCGGATGCCGACGTGCTCGTGGAGAACTTCCGCCCTGGAGCGCTCGAGCGCCTCGGCCTCGGTCCCGACGTCTTGTTGGCCGACAACCCACGCCTCGTCATCACCCGCGTCACCGGCTTCGGCCAGGACGGGCCGTATTCGTCGCGGCCAGGGTTCGCCACGCTGGCCGAGGCGATGTCGGGCTTCGCCGCGCTGAACGGAGAGCCTGACGGCCCACCGCTACTCCCACCGATCGCCCTCACGGACGAGGTCGCGGCGCTGGCCGCCGCGTTCGCCACGATGGTCGCGGTCCACAGCGGGGTCGGACAGGTGGTCGACGTGAACCTGCTCGAGTCGCTGTTCCAGATCATGGGTCCGCTCATCTCGGCCTACGAGGTGCTCGGCTACCAGCAGCCGCGGCTCGGCTCGGGGATCCCGTACTCGGTGCCCCGAGGGACGTACCAGTGCGCCGACGGCGAGTGGGTGGCGGTGAGCACCTCGGCTGAGTCGGTGGCGGCGAGGGTCATGGGGCTCATCGGCGCGGGCGACGATCCCCGCTTCACAACCTTCGCGGGCCGCATCGAGCACCGGGACGAGCTCGACGGGCTGGTGGCCGCCTGGATCGGCGCTCGCCCCGCGGCCGAGGTGCTGAGCGAGTTCGAGCGGGTGCACGCCGCGATCGCGCCCGTCCTCGACATGGAGGGCATCGCCCGTGATCCCCACTACCTGGCGCGGGGGACGGTGGTCGACGTCGACGGTGTCCCGATGCAGGGTCTCATCGCCCGGCTGTCGGCAACGCCCGGCGCGATCCGATGGGCGGGCCGCGGCCTTGGCGCTGACGACGACGAGCTGCGAGCGGAGATGAACGACGTCGATGGCTGACCCGATCACGTTGGCGGCGCCGGCCAAGCTCACTGCGTCGCTGCGCATCACAGGCGTGCGCGACGACGGTCTGCACCTGCTCGACGCCGAGATGGTCAGCCTCGACTGGGGCGACACGTTGACGTTCAGCGAGGGCGATGGCTTGGACGTCAACGCCACGACGCGCGGTGGCATGGCGGTGCCGGCCGGCGAGGACAACCTGGTGCGCCAGGCCATCCGGCTCACGGGCCGGTCGGCGTACATCCGCCTCGACAAGCGGATCCCTGCCGGTGCCGGCCTCGGGGGCGGCTCGGCCGACGCCGCGGCCGTGCTGCGGTGGGCCGGCATCGACGACCTCGCGGTGGCCGTCTCGTTGGGGGCGGACGTGCCGTTCTGCGTGCGCGGCGGGCGAGCCCGCGTGACGGGGATCGGCGAGGTGGTGACGCCGCTGCCGTTCGAGGAACGCGACTACACGCTGCTCATCCCGCCGTTCGGCTGCTCGACGCCGGCCGTGTACGCGGCATGGGACCGTCTCGGGGGCCCGAGGGCCGATGGGCCGAACGATCTGGAGCCGGCGGCGCTGGTCGTCGAACCCCGCTTGGCCCAGTGGCGCGACCG
>JBEEGB010000469.1:0-2907 GCA_041166585.1 Acidimicrobiaceae bacterium | reverse complement strand
GAGGGCCCACGCCGCAGATCTCTCCCGCATCGCGCCCGGCCTTGGCATCGGAGTGGACCCACAGCCCTGCGAGCTCGAGGTCGGGGTGGCTGGCGATGGCCGGGACGGCGTGGATGCCGACCGTTCCCGTCGCCCACTGGATCACGCGATACGTCATAGGGCCGAACACTAGGGGGCAACCGTTCCAACGTCTCAAGGTTGGCGCCGTGCTGCCGATGGTGCTCCGTGGGGACAGATCAGGCCGCGAGGGCGGCCGCGTGGTTGTTCATCGCCGCCGGCCTCCTGACGATCGCGGACGCCCAGCTGCCGGACACGGGGAACCCCACAGTCACGAGGATCAGCGGCATCGCCGCAGTGATCATCGGCCTGCTGGTGCGGTCAGCGCCGTGGGAGCGGTGGTCGCAGTCCTCGACCCTCTACCTGGTGGCGCCCGCCCTCACGCTCATCGCGTTCGGCAACCGCTACGGCAGCGGGTCGCCGTACGTGTACGCGGTGTACTTCATCGTGATCTTCACCTGGGTCGGCCTGTCACAACCGCGCCGCGTGTCCGTCGCGCTGGGACCGGTGGCGGCGGCCTTCTACCTTCTGCCGTTGTGGGGCGCCGGCAACACCTACCCGGGCGCGGCGACCTCGGTGTTCGTTGCCATCCCGGTGTGCGTGCTGGTCGGGGAGACGGTTGCTTGGGCGGTGGACGGGCTCCGCGTCGCCCGCCGGGAGGCAGACCACCGAGCCAACCTGCTGCGCACCGTCGCCAACGCAACGACGTCGATCACCGCGCTCGAGTGGGACAACGTGCCCTCTGGCGTCGTCGACGCCGCCACGACCCTCGGCTTCGAGATCGCGGCGCTGGCGATGTTCGACGACGTCACGGACACGTACCACTTCCTCCACCCGCGCGGCATGCAGGGGGAGTACGCGGAGCGCAGCCATCCTGCGTCGGAGGGGATCCCCGGCCAGGTGCGGAGGCACAGGGCCACGCTGGCGTCCGATCGGACGAGTGGCGAGACCGACCTCGTGTCGCGGCTCGAGGAGACCGGCCTCCAGGCCGCGATCGGGAGCCCGGTGTGGGTGCACGGTCACCTCCGAGCCGTGCTCGTGGCCGGGACGCGCGCCCCCATGCGCGTCACGACGGAGGACGTCGAAGCGTTCGGTCTCCTGGCCATGCACGCGGGACGAGCGCTCGAGAACGCCCGCCGGTTCAGCGACGAGCGCAACGCGAAGGAGCTGCTCGCCCAGGTCTCGCTCCGCGACGAGCTGACCGGTGTCGGCAACCGTCGCCACGCGGTGCGGACGTTGGACGAGATCCAGCCCGGCGACTCGGTGGTCATCATCGACCTGGACCACTTCAAGTCCATCAACGACCGTCACGGGCACGGCACCGGCGACACCGTCCTCATCCAGCTCGCCGACCACCTGCGGACCCAGGTGCGCGATCCGCAGCTCGTCTCCCGGTACGGCGGCGACGAGTTCCTCGTGGTCCTCCCGAGCACCGAAGGCGCGGTCGCCGTCGCCGAACGCCTCGTGCAGAGCTGGCATGCGCGGTTCCCGATGACCTCGATCAGTGCCGGCGTCGCCGACCACACGTCAGCGAACCATCCGGCCGCGACCATCGCCAACGCGGACGCTGCCCTCTACGCGGCGAAGCGGCTCGGGCGCAACCGTGTCTGCCACTTCAGCTCGCTGACCGAGGAGGACGCGATGACGTCCGACCCCTCCTCGGGCTCGCGCGCGTCGCAGCTTCCCTGACGATCAGCGGCTCACGCTGGCGCGAACAGCGATGCGATGGAGGCGGGAGCCGTCGGCCGCTGCATGTGGAAGCCCTGGGCGAAGTCGACGTCGAGGTCCGCCAGCAGCTCGAGCACGGTCTCGGACTCGACGCCTTCGGCGACCACCTGGATGCCGAGGCTGTGCGCCAGCTGCGTCGAGAACTCGATGATGTTCCGGTCGGTCGGCTCGGTCAGCGCGTTCTTGACGAAGGACCGGTCGATCTTGAGCTCGTCGAAGTGCAGCTGTTGCAGCCTGGAGAGCGACGAGTCGCCGAGACCGAAGTCGTCGAGGCTCAGGCGGACTCCGATGCGGGCGAGGGCGGTGAAGGTCTCGCGCACGGCCGCCGGGTCGATGCTGCACGCCTGCTCGGTCACCTCGATGGTGAGGTGGTCGGCGGGCACGTCGTAGCGACGGAGGAGGTCGGTCACGGTCTCGGGGACCACGTCGTCGGTGAGGCCGGCGGGCCAGACGTTGACCGCGACCGTGATGTCCAGGCCGGAATGACGCCACACGCTGCACTGCGCGATCGCCTCTTGGAGCACGAAGTCGGTGATGGCCGCGCCGATCCCGGTCCCGAGGTCCGGAGGCAGGAACGCGCCGGGTAGGAGGACTCCACGGCTCTCGTGGCGCCAGCGGAGCAGGGCCTCGACCCCCCGAGGCCGGCCGGTGCGGACCTCGTACACCGGCTGGTAGGCGAGGAACAACGCCTCCTGTTCGAGCCCCTCGAGCAGGTCCATCGCCATCTGCAGCGAGACCGTTCCATCTGAAAGAGCCATGCCGCTCCCGTCGTCACGCTCTGCCTTGTTGTCCTCACGCAGAGTACTAGTCCGTTCTGGCGGTCTGTCAATGGGCCGTTGTACCTACGTCCCGTGAGCATCCCGGGCGTCTCCGTGCGGGCCATGTACCTTCAGACCGGACCGACGAGTGCGGGGGACGCATGACTGAGCAAGGCCAGCTGGATGTCGGAGCGACGCGTCCCAAGCGCACGGCGCTGCGGATCGGCATCGCCATCGGGGTCGTCCTGTTCCTAGGGCTGTACGTCTCGGTGCTCAAGGGCTTCAGGGACTCGGGCGAGAAGCGCTCCGCGCCCTTCGTGTTCGGCGAGGAGACCCTGACCGACGGCGTCGCCATCGACGCCAC
>JBEEGB010000468.1:0-2640 GCA_041166585.1 Acidimicrobiaceae bacterium | reverse complement strand
CCGACGGCTCGGTCGCGGCGGAGCTCGCCGCCATCGACGTGATCGTGCAGGCCGAACATGGGCCGGACGGCTTGGCGTGGCTCGTCACGTGGTCCGAAGCTGCGGCCGACGCCATCGTCGCGGCCGTGGCCGAGCTCACCGCGAACGCGCCGCGGCGAGCCGAGATCGAGGCGACCCTCGACGCCAACGGTCGCTGCGTGCTGGTCGACGGCCCCGAGCAGGCGATGGCGGTTGCCAACCTGATCGCGCCCGAGCACCTCGAGCTGCTCGTCGACGATCCCGAGTCGCTCGTGCCGCTCGTGCGCCATGCGGGCGCCGTCTTCCTCGGTCCGTGGGCACCAGCGTCGCTCGGTGACTACGCCGCCGGTCCGAGCCACGTCCTCCCGACGCACGGCTCGGCCCGCTTCTCGGGCGCGCTCACCGTCGACGACTTCACGAAGCCCGTGCACGTGGTCGACGTCGACCGCGCCGCGTTCGACCGGCTCGCTCCCCACGTCGTCGCGCTCGCAGAGGCAGAGGGCCTCGCCGCCCACGCCGACTCGATCCGGATGCGCCAACCATGAGCGCGAAGCCGCGCCCGCAGCCGCGCGACGACGTCGCACTCATGACGGGCTACCACTCCGCGCAGGTCGACGTGAAGGTTCGGCTCAACACCAACGAGGCCCCGGTGCCGCCGCCGGCCGCGTTCGTCGACGACCTCGCGGACGAGCTGCGCCGGGTCGAGTGGCACCGCTACCCCGACCGGGCCGCCACCGAGCTCCGCGCCGCGATCGCAGCACTGCACGACGTCGATCCGACGCAGGTGTTCCCCGCGAACGGATCGAACGAGGTGCTCCAGGTCCTGTGCCTCACCTATGGCGGGCCGGGTCGCAGCGTTGCGCTCTTCGAGCCCACCTACGCGCTGCACGGCCACATCGCCCGCATCACCGGCACCGCCGTCGTCGAGGGCTCCCGCAACGCCGACTTCACGCTCGACCTCGATGAGGTCGACCGGGTGCTGCGCGGGTCCGATCCGACCATCACCTTCCTGTGCTCGCCCAACAACCCGACCGGGCTCGTCGAGACCGAGGACACCGTCCGGGCGGTGCTCGACGCCGCGCCCGGTCTGCTCGTGGTCGACGAGGCCTACGGCCAGTTCGCGCCGTGGTCGGCCTTGGCCCTCGTGGATGACGACACCCCCCTCGTCGTGACGCGCACCTACTCCAAGACCTGGTCGATGGCGGCCGCGCGGCTCGGCTACCTCATCGGCCCGCGCTGGCTGGTCGCGGAGCTCGACAAGATGGTGCTGCCGTACCACCTCGACACCGTGAAGCAGATCGCCGGCCGCCTCGCGCTCGACTACAAGGCCGAGATGGACGCCAGGGTCGCGGCGCTCGTCGAGGAGCGGGGCCGGCTAACCGCCCGCCTCGCCGATCTCCCGCTCGACGTGTGGCCGTCGGGCGCCAACTTCGTGCTGGTCCGTCCTCACAACGGCGACGGTCACGGCGTGTGGCAGGCACTCGTCGACCGGTCCGTGCTCGTGCGCGACTGCTCGTCGTGGCCTCGGCTGGAAGGCTGCCTGCGCATCACCATCGGCACCCCTGAGGAGGACGACGTCCTGTTGGCTGCGCTCGAGGAAGTCCTCTCCTGATGGCTCGCATCGCGACGCGCAAGCGCGAGACCAAGGAGACGTCGGTGCTCGTGGACATCGATCTCGATGGCGCTGGCCGCGCCGAGGTCAGCACCGGGCTGCCGTTCTTCGACCACATGCTCGACCAGATCGGCCGCCACGGCGGGTTCGACCTGAAGGTCCTCGCCACCGGCGACCTCGACGTCGATGGCCACCACACGGTCGAAGACGTCGGGATCCTGTTGGGCGAGACGTTCGCGCAGGCACTCGGTGACAAGGTCGGGGTGGCGCGCTTCGCGAGCGGGCTGTTCCCGTTGGACGAGGCGCTCATCGAGGTCGCACTCGACCTGTCGGGGCGACCGTTCGTGGTGTGGGACGTCCGGTTCGGTGAGGTGCTCCCGCTCGGCTCGCCGCCGTTCAACCCCGAGATGGCCGGTCACTTCTGGCAGTCGTTCGCGACCGCGGCGGGGATCACGCTTCACGTCCGCAAGCGGGCCGGTGAGAACACCCACCACGTGGTCGAGGCGTCGTTCAAGGGCGTGGCCCGCTGCCTGCGCGCCGCGGTGCGCGTCGACGGTGACAGCGTGCCGTCGACCAAAGGCACGCTCACGTGAGCGACCGGCCGCTCATCGCGGTGCTCGACTACGGCATCGGCAACCTCCGTTCGGCCGAGAAGGCGCTGCAGCACGTCGGCGCGGAAGCGCGCCTCACCGATGACCCTGCCGTCGCCGACAAGGCCGCCGGGGTGGTGCTGCCCGGCGTGGGCGCGTTCGGACGGTGCATGGATGCGCTCGACCGCACCGGTCTCGCCCGCGTGGCGCGGAGCGTCGCGGCGTCGGGCACGCCGTTCCTCGGCATCTGCATCGGGATGCAGCTGCTCTACGACGAGTCGGAGGAGAACCCGGGGCGTGCCGGGCTCGGGATCCTGCCCGGCGCGGTGCGGCGCCTGCCCGAAGGCGTGAAGCACCCGCAGATGCAGTGGAACACGCTCAACCTCACCCGGCCGTCGGCGCTGTTCGACGAGCTGCCCG
>JBEEGB010000467.1:0-6651 GCA_041166585.1 Acidimicrobiaceae bacterium | reverse complement strand
TCACGATGCGAACCGACGGCACGAACCGGCTGGCGCGGTACATGTCCCAGACCCAGGCGTCGCGGAGCTCGAGCACCACATGGGTCCGACCGTCGTGGTCGTGGACGGTCTGCTTCACCTCGTTGGCAAGGTAGAAGCGCCGCTCGGTCTCCACCACGAAGGTGAACATCGGGCAGACGTCCTTGTACTCCTTGTAGAGCAGGAGCTCGAGGTCTGCCTCATACTGCTCCAGGTCCTCGGTGGACATGGCGCCCACTGTAGGAGGCGCACTGACGCTCGCGCGCGAGACCCGAGTCAAAGGAAGCTCGCGTCCCAGGGTGGCCAGGCCTTGACGATGGCACGGCCGACGATCGAGCTCTCCGTGACGAGACCGAACTTGCGGCTGTCCGCGGAGCCGGGCCGGTTGTCGCCCATCACCCACACCCGCCCACTCGTCACCTTGACCGGCGGGAAGTCGCTGGTCCGCACCCCTGGAGGGAGATAGGGCTCGATGAGCTCGCGGCCGTCGATGAACACGTGGCCGTCGTGACCTTCCACCGTCTCGCCGGGCAGGGCGATGACCCGCTTGATCAGCTCGGTCTCGTCGGGCTGGGAGAGGCCGATGCCCTGGAAGAAGTCCTTCACGACCCGCACCGGCAGCGGGTCGCTCGACGATGCCGGCTTCTCGTCCGGTGACGGGAACACGACGATGTCGCCCCGGCGGGGGTCGTGGAGGCGATACGCCAGCTTGGAGACCACCACGCGGTCACCGACGTGCAGCTGCGGCTCCATCGACCCCGACGGGATGTAGAAGGCCTGCGCGACGAACGTCTTGAGCAGGAAGGCGACGACCAGTGCCACCAGGACCAGCACGGGCAGCTCGCGCAGCGCTCGTGTTGCCGGACGCACCTCGGCGCCGTGCCCGCTCGGTTCGCTCACCGGTCAGCTGAGAGCGGGCTAGTCGGGTGGGCTCAGACCCGCTTCTCTTTGATCTTGGCGGCCTTCCCGACGCGATCGCGCAGGTAGTACAGCTTCGCTCGCCGCACGTCGCCGCGGGTGACGACCTCGATCTTGGCGATCACCGGCGAGTGGACCGGGAACGTGCGCTCGACGCCGACGCCGTAGCTCACCTTGCGGACGGTGAAGGTCTCACGGATCCCCGAGCCCTGGCGCCGGATGACGGCCCCCTGGAAGACCTGGACGCGCTCCTTGTTGCCCTCGACCACGCGCACGTGCACCTTGAGGGTGTCGCCCGAGCCGAAGGCGGGGACGTCGTCACGCAGGCTGGTCTGGTCAACGATGTCAGTCGGGTTCATGGCGCGTCGGCTCCAGGCGTCTCTGCGGCGGACGGGCCAGGATAGGCCATCCCCAGCTCACGTTCCAAGAGCGCGCGCTCGTCCTCGCTGATGCCGCCCCGGGCCTCGATCAGGTCGGGGCGCTCGATGATCGTGCGGGCCAGGGCCTGAGCCCGTCGCCAGCGGGCGACCCGGGCGTGATCACCGGAGCGCAGCACCTCCGGGACGGCCCACCCCCGGAAGTCGGCCGGGCGGGTGTACTGCGGGTACTCCAGCAGCCCGTCGGCGAACGACTCGTCGCCCGCCGAGGCCTCGTTGCCCATGACACCGGGCACCAGCCGCCCGACCGCCTCGAGCACGACCATCGCCGCCACCTCGCCGCCGGCGAGGACGTAGTCCCCGACCGACAGCTCGCCGTCCACGAGGTGCTCGCGCACCCTGGCATCGACGCCCTCGTACCGGCCGCACAGAAGTGAGAAGCCAGCGTCGTGGGCCGCCAGCTCCCGAGCGACATCTTGGTCGAGCCGGCGACCGCCGGGACCGAGAAGGTACAGCGGCCGCGGCGGGTTGGCCGCCTCGACCGACGCGAAGAGCGGCTCGGGCAGCAGCACCATGCCCGCACCTCCGCCGAACGGCGAGTCGTCCACCGACCGATGCGGATCGGACGCGGACGCGCGCAGGTCGTGCACGCGGACGTCGAGCAGCCCTCGCTCACGCGCCTTGCCCAAGAGGCTGAGGGACGCGAACCCCTCCACCATCTCGGGGAAGATGGTGAAGACATCGATTCTCATCAGAGATCCGCGAGACCCTCGGGAGGGTCGATCACGACCACGCCGTCGGGGCGGCGCTCGACGAGGAAGACGGCGGGGACGAGCACCCCCGACCGCAGGACGAGGAGGTCGCTGGCGGGGTTGGCCTGCACCGCTTCGACCTCTCCCCAGTCCTGGCCGTTGACGTCGATGACGGAAGCGCCGATCAGGTCGTGGGCCCAGAGCTCCTCGGGGTCGTCGAGCGGCTCGGCGTGCAGCACCGCGCCGTGCAGCGCGTCGGCACCGGCGCGGTCGACGACGGCATCGAACGACACGATGAAGCGGTGCTGGTGCGGTCGCGAGGCGACCACCTCGAGCCGTCGTCCGTTCTTCGTGACGAGCACCGCGCCCGGCGCCACGCGCTCGGTGCGATCGGTGCGCAGCTCGACCACCACCTCGCCCCGCACGCCGTGGGGCTTGGCGACGCGGCCGACCTCGAGCACCTACTCGACGAACTCGACGTCGACCTCGACGCCGTCGCGCACAGCCGCGGCGCGCACGACGGTGCGGATCGACTGGGCGACGCGACCGCGCTTGCCGATCACCCGACCCATGTCGCCTTGCGCGACGTGGACCTCGAGGCTGGCCCGGCCGCGGCGGTCGAACACGTCGACCTCCACGCCGTCGGGTTCCTCGACGACGGCCTTCACCAGGTACTCGAGCACCGAGACCGCGGTGTCGGCGGTGACGCGCTGCGGTTCGTCGACCACGCCACCGGCGTCGCCGGTCACCTTCAGGTTCGCGTCGTCGTGATCGTCCTCGTCGTCTTCGTCATCGAAGTCCTCGACGAGGTTGGCGTCCTCGGGCTCGACGTCGTCACTCACGTGACGGTGACGCCCTTGAACTCGTCCCATGCGCCGGAGATCTTCAACAGGGACTCGACCCGGTCGGTGGGCTGGGCGCCCTTGCGCAGCCAGGCCACGGCCTTGTCGTTGTCGATCACGATGCGTGACGGTTCCTGGAGGGGCTCATAGGTGCCGACGATCTCGATGAACCGCCCGTTGCGCGGCGACCGGGAGTCGGCCGCCACCACCCGGTAGGTCGGCTGCTTGGTCTTGCCCATCCGCATGAGGCGGAGCTTCACTGCCACTGGAGTCACGTCCTTCGAAGTACAGAGCGGTCGTCGAGTCTGCTCGCTCAGCGCCCTCAGTTCAAACCGGGGAACCCGCCGGCGTCGTTCGGATCGAGCCCGGGGAGCGTGAACGGGACCTTCGGGGCCTTGCCGCCGCCGGGTCCGCCCTTGGCCGTGACCCGCCCGCCCTTCTTGCCCTTCTTCATCTTCCGCCCGATGCCCGGCATGTTCCCGAAGCGCTTCATCATCTTCTGGACCTCGCGGAACTGATCGCACAGCTTCTTGACCTCGGAGGGCGAGGTGCCGGCGCCGGTGGCGATCCGGGAGCGCCGGGAACCGTCGATCAGCACCGGGTTGGCGCGCTCGGCGGGCGTCATCGAGTGGATGATCGCCTCGATCCGGCCGATGTCCTTGTCGTCGATCTCCTGGTTCTTCAGCTCCTTGGGCATCCCCGGGATCATCCCGACGAGGCTGGAGAGCGGGCCCATCTTCTTCACCTGCTGCATCTGCTCGAGGAAGTCGTCGAAGGTGAAGTTGCCTTCGAACATCTTCTCCGCGGCAGCCTCCGCGGCGTCCTTCTCGTAGACCTGCTCTGCCTTCTCGATCAGGGTCAGGACGTCACCCATGCCGAGGATCCGCCCCGCGAGGCGGTCGGGGTGGAACTGATCGAAGTCGGCCAGCTTCTCGCCGGTGGACGCGAACGCGATCGGGCGCCCGACCACCTCCTTCACGGAGAGGGCTGCGCCACCACGGGCGTCGCCGTCGAGCTTGGTGAGGATCACGCCATCGAGCTCGAGCGTCTGGTGGAACGCCTCCGCGGTGCTCACCGCGTCCTGACCGGTCATGGCGTCGATGACGAGGAACGTGTAGTCGGGCTTCACCGCGGCCGAGATCTGGCGGACCTGGTCCATCATCTCGGCGTCGATGGCGAGACGTCCGGCGGTGTCGACGATGACGACGTCGCGCCCGATGCGACGAGCTTCTTCCACGCCCTTGCGGGCGGTCTCGACCGGGTCGCCGGGCTCGCTGAACACGGGGACGTCGATCTGCTTCCCCAACGTGCGGAGCTGCTCGACCGCAGCAGGGCGTTGGAGGTCGGCGCCGACCAGCAGCGGGTTGCGACCCTGCTGCTTGAACCAACGCGCCAGCTTGCCGGTGTTCGTCGTCTTACCCGAGCCTTGGAGGCCGGCCATCAGCACGACCGTCGGCGGCCGCGACGCGAAGGAGATCTTCATCGTCTCGCCGCCGAGGGTCTGGATCAGCTCCTCGTGGACGATCTTGATGACCTGTTGCGCGGGGTTCAGGGCGCCGGTGAGCTCGATCCCGATCGCGCGCTCGCGGATGCGCGCCTGGAGGCTGCGGACCACCGACACGTTGACGTCGGCTTCGAGCAGGGCGAGCCGGATCTCCCGGAGGACCTCGTCGACGTCCTCCTCGCGGAGCCGTCCCCTGCCCCTGAGGCGCTTGAAGATGCCGTCGAAGCGGTCAGAGAGTGCGTCGAACATGAGCCGGTGAGCCTACCCCGGTGCTACTGGAGGAACTCCCCGCCGACCGCCAGCACGACGGGTCCGTCCCCGCCCCCGGAAGAAGCGCCGTCGGTGCTGAACGCGTAGCCGGGGACGAGCCAACCTTCGAGGCCGTCCGCGGACACCGTGAAGAGGAGCACCTGCCTGGCGTCGGTCAACCTGACGTGCTGGGGCTCGACCGGCTGGTCCGACGGAGGCGGCTCCGGGACGAGCGACGGAAGGGGCACGGGATCGGAGGGGTTCGGCTGGGCCGGCGGCACGGAGCAGGCGTTGCCCGACGCACCGCCACCACCGCCGGCCAGGTCGGACGACGACTTCGGCCGCTCGCAGATGGGTGCAGCCGTCGCCGTGGCGTCCGTCGCGGTATCGGTGGCGAGCGGGCGGATGCCGCCCCCGAAGCCCTCGCCTCGGTTCAGTCGATCGATGGCATCGCTCGTTCCGGTCAACGGGTAGACGTCGGCGCGCGCAGGGCGCGCGAGGTAGCCGCTGGCGTAGTCGATCGCACTGTGCTCGCCGGGGGGTGTCGACCCGACGGTGACGTACGAGGTGAGGCCGGACGTGGGCATCCCGTCGATCACGGGATCGACCCGCACCGACCACTGCGTGAACGCGTCATCGACGTGCACGTCGGCACCGTTGACGTCCACCCCGGTCAAGCGCACGAGCTCGAGGGCGGCTGCCTTCGCCTGATCCTCGGACGGCAGATCGGCCGGACGCTCCGGCGGCGGGGGCTCGACGACGGTGCCGTCCGGCGCCGCGGTCACCGTCCCGCTGCTCGACGTCCCGCTGCCAACACTGCCGTCCTTGCCCGACGACCGGAAGAACGACCACGAGCCGCCGGACTGCGGGTACACGTTCAGCATGCGGTCGCCGTCCTGCACGACGAGACCGCCACCCTCTTGCGCGACCGGATCACTGCTGAGCCCGAGCGCGGTGGCGAGGCGGCGAACGTCGGCCTCTCCCACCGATGACGACGGGAGGCGGTAGGCCCGACCCGAACCCTGGAGCGCGGGCAGCCCGGGACCCGCCTCGTAGACGATCCCGCCGTTCGGGTACAGCGCCGCGGTCGCGCCGGCGTCTGCGGTCGCGAGCGCGGGCGCACCTCCTCCGCCGGCCGCGACCGGCAGGCGCGGCGGGCGGTGCGTCGAACCGCTCCTCGCCACGACAACCGCCGCGATCACGAGCACCAACGGCACAAGTGCGGCGAGCAGGAGAGCGGTGCGGCGTCGACTCATGACCGCGATGGACGATCAGAGGTGGCCGTTGGTTCCCGCGACTTGGAGGAGGTTCTCGACACCGGTGACGCCCGGGACCGCGCTGGCAGCCTGCTCGAGCTCGGACTTCGCGGTCGTGTGGGGAACCGAGCCCTTGAGGACGACGGTGCCGTCGCGCACGTCCACGTCAGGTTGCGGCAGGTTCCACGTCTTGGGTGAGTGGCTCAGCTCGAAGCGCACCAGCGCGCTCAGATCCGGATCCGACGGCGGCATGCCGCTGCCGATGACGTCCCGGATCGCTTGGCGCAACCGGACGCCGGGCACGGGTGCCACCAGCAGGCCAACCGCGACCCCCACACCGAACACGAAGAGCCTGCGGTAGCCGAGGAGGCGGCCGGTGCGGTAGCCGGTCTTCGCCGCCACCTTGGTCGTCTTCGCCCCGACCTTGAACGGCAACAGCACCAGTCGCACCACGATCATGCGCGGATCGTACCCCGCGCGGTGTTTCCGTGGGGCTGCGCCCCACACCCATCGCCGCCCGGCGAGCATGCGCTCGCGCGGTCGGCCTGAAGCGTCGCTTCAGTGCTTCCGTGGGGCTGCGTCGCTGCGGTCAGACCGCGAGCAGGGCTTCGACGAATTCGTCGGGATCGAAGGGCACGAGGTCGTCCGCGGTCTCACCGAGACCGACCAGCTTCACGGGGATGGCGAGCTGTGACTGGATGGCGAGCACGATGCCGCCCTTCGCCGAGCCGTCCA
>JBEEGB010000466.1:0-3226 GCA_041166585.1 Acidimicrobiaceae bacterium | reverse complement strand
CCAACCTCGCGCTGGGCGTGCACCTGTTCCACGGCGCATGGAGCCTCTTCCAGAGCCTCGGCATCAACCACCCACGGTTCAACCAGTGGCGCGTCCACTTCGCCCGTGGCTTCGCGGCGGTGATCGTCCTGGGCAACATCAGCTTCCCCGTGCTGGCGCAGGCGAAGGTCCTCGACTTCAACAAGACCGAGCGCCAGCACGTGTGCGAGGCGGCACCCGCCGCGACCAGAGACGGCGGTCCGTGCCGGGAGGTGTTGGGATGAGCGTGACGGAGCGGGACGACCTCCTCGACGGCAGGGTCCCGGCCGGGCCGATCGAGCAGCGGTGGGATCAGCACAAGTTCGACATGAAGCTGGTCGCCCCGCACAACCGCGGCCGCTTCAAGGTCATCGTCGTCGGCACAGGACTCGCCGGCGGCGCCGCGGCAGCCACGCTCGGCGGGCTCGGCTACGACGTCCACGCGTTCACGTTCCACGACTCGCCTCGACGGGCCCACTCGATCGCAGCCCAGGGCGGCATCAACGCGGCCAAGAACTACAAGGGCGACGGCGACTCGATCTACCGGCTCTTCTACGACACGGTGAAGGGCGGCGACTTCCGCGCCCGTGAGGCGAACGTGTACCGGCTCGCGCAGGTGTCGGTGGACATCATCGACCAATGCGTCGCCCAAGGCGTGCCGTTCGCACGCGAGTACGGCGGCCTGCTCGACAACCGCTCGTTCGGCGGCGCGCAGGTGTCGCGGACGTTCTACGCGCGTGGTCAGACCGGTCAGCAGCTGCTGCTCGGTGCCTACCAGGCGCTCGGGGAGCAGATCGGCGCCGGCGCCGTCACCATCTACGACCGCACCGAGATGCTCGACCTCGTCGTGAAGGACGGCCGCGCCTGCGGCATCATCACCCGCAACCTGCACACGGGTGTCATCGAGAGCCACAACGCGCACGCGGTGATCCTCGCCACCGGCGGCTACGGCAACGCGTTCTTCCTGTCGACCAACGCCAAGGCCTCCAACACGTCAGCCATCTGGCGGGCACACCGCAAGGGTGCCCTGTTCGCCAACCCGTGCTTCACGCAGATCCACCCCACGTGCATCCCGGCGAGCGACGAGTTCCAGTCGAAGCTCACGCTGATGTCCGAGTCGCTCCGCAACGACGGTCGGGTGTGGGTGCCGGAGAAGATGGACGACCCCAGGCCGCCGAACCAGATCCCCGAGGACGAGCGCGACTACTTCCTCGAGCGCCGCTACCCCGCGTTCGGAAACCTCGTCCCCCGCGACGTCGCGTCGCGGGCGATCAAGGTCGAAGTCGACAAGGGCCGCGGCGTGGGACCGCTCAAGAACGGCGTGTACCTCGACCTCGGCCGTGCCATCGAGCGCCTCGGCATCGAGGTGATCAAGGAGCGCTACGGGAACCTCATCGAGATGTATCAGCGCATCACGGACGAGAACCCCTACGAGCAGCCGATGCGCATCTACCCGGCGATCCACTACACGATGGGCGGGCTGTGGGTCGACTACGAGCTGCAGTCGACGATCCCCGGCTGCTTCGTGTCCGGCGAGGCGAACTTCTCCGACCACGGCGCCAACCGGCTCGGTGCATCGGCGCTGATGCAGGGGCTGTCGGACGGCTACTTCGTCCTGCCCTACACGGTGCCGAACTACCTGGCCGACATGCTCGGCCAGCCGCCTGTGCCCGTCGACGACCAGGCGTTCCAGTCGGCGCGAGCCGAGGTGCGCGTCCGCACGGCAGGGTTCCTCGACACGAAGGGCACCCGCTCGGTCGACCACTTCCACCGCGAGCTCGGCCACATCATGTGGGACAACTGCGGCATGGAGCGCTCGAGGGCCAGCCTCGAGAAGGCGCTCAGCGAGATCCCCGCGCTGCGCGAGGAGTTCGAGAAGGACCTCCGGGTGCTCGGCTCGGCCGAGAGCCTCAACCAGACGCTCGAGAAGGCGGGTCGAGTTGCCGACTTCTTCGAGCTCGCCGAGCTGATGGTGCGTGACGCGCTGCACCGCGAGGAGTCGTGCGGCGGGCACTTCCGCGTCGAGCACCAGACCCCGGACGGCGAAGCCCTTCGGGACGACGACAACTTCGCGTACGTCGCGGCGTGGGGGTATGGAGGTCCGGGACAGGAGCCGGTCCTCCACAAGGAGCCCCTGGAATTCGAGTACGTCCACCTCGCGCAGAGGAGCTACAAGTGAACATCACGCTCAACGTCTGGCGTCAGGCAGGACCAGACGACACGGGGGCGATGACGACCTACGACGTGCCGGACATCAACCCGGAGATGAGCTTCCTCGAGATGCTCGACATCCTCAACGACCGCCTCCTCGAAAAGGGTGAGGAGCCGATCGCGTTCGAGCACGACTGCCGCGAGGGCATCTGCGGCTCGTGCGGGATGATGATCAACGGTCAGGCCCATGGCCCGCAGCGAGGCACCGCGACGTGCCAGCTGCACATGCGCAAGTTCAACGACGGCGACGTGATCAACGTCGAGCCGTGGCGCGCTGCCGCCTTCCCCGTGGTGAAGGACCTCGTGGTCAACCGTTCCGCGTTCGATCGCATCATCGAGTCGGGCGGCTACATCACGGTCAGCACCGGGGCTGCGCCCGAGGCGAACATCACCCCGGTGCCCAAGACGGTCGCGGACGCGGCGTTCGACGCGGCGGCGTGCATCGGGTGTGGCGCGTGCGTCGCCGCGTGCCCGAACGGCGCCGG
This sequence comes from Acidimicrobiaceae bacterium, assembly GCA_041166585.1. Taxonomy (GTDB): domain Bacteria; phylum Actinomycetota; class Acidimicrobiia; order Acidimicrobiales; family JACDCH01; genus JBEEGB01. Next base: position 512 of record JBEEGB010000466.1, on the reverse strand, counting down.
GCAGCTGTTCACCGCGGCGAAGGTGTCGCACCTCAACCTGCTGCCCCAAGGGCAGGCCGAGCGCTGGTCGCGGGTCGAAGGCATGGTCGAGACGATGGAGGAGTTCTTCGGCTCCTGCACCAACCACGGCGAGTGCCAGGAGGCGTGCCCGAAGTCGATCTCGATCGACTACATCGCGCTGATGAACAAGGACTACCTGAAGTCCAAGATCAAGAACCGCCGTCTCCTGTCCCGCGACTGAGGCCGCCCGCGACCGGTCCCGCTCTACGGACGCTCAACCGTGCTCTTCACGGCTCATCGTCCACCGAATCTCGACCCGCGCCCACTGTGGACGCTCAACCGTGTCCCACCACGGCTCAACGCCCACAGTGGGCACGGGGGGTGGGGGCGTCCGCACGCCGAGGGCAGGAAACGAGCGCGGGGACGGCGAACAGTGGCGGCGGGGGGTCACCGGGCATCGGACGTGCTCGTCGTGACAACGCCGCACCACGATGCCGAACCTACGGGCCCGA
>JBEEGB010000465.1:0-5742 GCA_041166585.1 Acidimicrobiaceae bacterium | reverse complement strand
CACCTGCTGTCGGCTCACGATGAGCGTCACGTCGGCGCCGAACGACGAGAACATGTGGACGAACTCAACCCCGGTCACGCCTGAGCCGATGACCACCAGATGGGACGGCATCTGGGGCGGCGGGTAGGAATCGCGCGTGCTGAGCACCCGCTCGCCGTCGAGGGTCGCCCAGTCGGGGATGCGGGGCCGGCTACCGGTGGACAGCAGCACGAAGTCGGCGTTGAGCTCTTCGACCCCGAGCGCGGTCTCGACGACCACCTCGTGGGGTCCCTTCAGCCGACCGGTGCCGCTGATCATCCGCACGCCCTGGCTCTCGAGGAGCATGGCGATCGAACCCTGAAGCTTGCCGGTGATCTCGGCGATCCGCAGGCGCACGAGGTCGAGGTCGAGGACCGACTCGGACTCGGTGAGGCCCATGCCCGCCAGGCGCCGGTTGAACGACATCGCACCGCCGGTGGCGATCATCGCCTTCGACGGGATGCAGTCCCACAGGTGCGCGGCGCCGCCGATCACGTCCTTCTCCACCAGCGTCACCTCGGCACCGAGCCGGGCGGCTTGGCTCGCCGCGGTGTTGCCCGCGGGGCCACCACCGATGATCACGAACCGCATTGGCACCTGGCCAGGCTACTGCCCTGCCTGCTGCTCCTCCTCGGGCTGCTCGTCGCCGGTGGGGTGACGACGACCGCGCCCGCCGCGGCGGCGACAGGGACGTCCCGCGCCCAGGCCGACTACGCGCTCGACCACTTCGGCGATCCGTGGGACTTCTCGAACGCCGCCGACTTCGACGTCACCCCCAACGTCAGCACGCTCGGCGTCCACAACCTGACCATGACCAACGGCGAGCTCCACGGCGACGCCGACTCCGGCGGGACGTTCGCCTTCGTGTCCTCGCACGCGGGCATGGCCCTGCCGTGGGGTCGGGACGCTTCGCTCTACCCGGTCGACACGGCGCAGTACCGCGTGATCAGCTTCCGCCTCTACTCGGATCACCAGACCGCGGGCGGCGTGTTCTGGTTCTCGTGTCCCGACTCGTTGCCGAGCTGCCAGGGCGGCTTCTCGTTCCTCACCAAGCAGGGTTGGAACGACTACTCGTTCGTGATCCCCGATCAGCAGGTGTTCCCGGGCTCGGTGCCGTGGACGGGCACGATCCTCGGCCTTCGCATCATCCCCTCCGGCGGCTCGCCCGCGTCGGTGTCGTTCGACTGGCTGCGCCTCACGTCCTCCGGTGCCGATGCCCAGCCGGCCGCGGCCGGCCCGCCGCAGCCCCGCATCCTCGACCCTGATCGCAGCGGCGGCGCCGACTACGCCAGCGTCGTGCGCGGCGACGCGTGGGACTTCTCGCAAGCGAGCGACGTCGAGAGCGCGACCGCGCTGAGCTACACGGTGTCGGGCGGGGTGCTCGACGCGGTGAGCAGCAGCAACGACTCGTACCTGTTCCTCCCGCTCGGACCCACGCCGATCGACGGCTCGCGGTACCACCGGCTCGTCTTCACCATCACCTACAGCGGGCCGTTCAGCCTCGAGGACGCGGCTGGCGGAGGGATGAACGCGCGGATCATCTGGCAGGTGGCGTCCAACCCGGGCGCGTGGCAGGACTCCGAGGACATCATCGTCTACCCCGGCACGCACACCTACGAGATCGAGCTGGCCACCAACCCTCCGCAAGCAGTGGCCGACGCCAACACGCCGGTCCGCATCGGTTGGGCCGGGCAGTCGATCACCGCGCTGCGCTTCGATCCGCACGAGGACCGCGCGCCGCGCCACTTCGTCCTCGACGACATCAAGCTGGCGACCGACGACCAGGCGAGCGGCACGTTCCCCATCCACTTCATCGACGACAACTGGAAGCCGGGGACGACCGTCGACCTGTTCGCCGCGTCCGACCGCAACGTCTGCAACGGCCCGCCCATCGCCACCGGCCTCGCCGTCGCCCAAGGCGTGAACACCTACACGTGGGACACGCACAACGTCGGGCTGGGTCAGTACTGGGTGTGCGGGCGGTTCCATGACTCGACGTACGAGTCGCCGGCCATGGCCACCGGGCCGCTGCAGGTGCGGCCCGGCCCCCGCAGCATCGCGAGCGCGTGCCCGGCGGGCCGGGTTCCCGATGACGGGCTCACTGACGTCGCGACCAGCAACGTCCACGAGCCGGCCGTCGATTGCGTCGTGTGGTGGGCCATCGCTCACGGCGTCGCGGCCAACCAGTACGCACCCGGGGGCACCGTCACGCGCGCGCAGATGGCGTCGTTCATCGCTCGGATGATCGACACCACCGGCGGCACGCTCCCCGCGGCGACCGACCGCTTCCCCGACGACAACGGCAACCCGCACGAGGCCAACATCAACCGTCTGGCGGCCGCGAGCATCGTGACCGGACGGAGCGACGGCACCTACGGGCCCGATCAACCCGTCACCCGCGCGCAGATGGCGACGTTCCTCGTGCGGGCCTACGGCTTCACGTCCGGGGCCGCGCTGCCGGCCGGGCTCGGCCCCGACGCCTTCCCGGACGTGAGCGGCAGCCCCCACGAGGCGAACATCAACGCGGCCGCGCAGGCCGGCTTCCTCGCCGGTCGGGCCGACGGCAGCTACGGGCCCGACCTGAGCGTGCAGCGCGACCAGATGGCCTCGTTCCTCGCTCGCGTGCTGGGCCGGCTCGTGGACGACGGCGCCGCCCAGCTCCCCGCCTGAGCGCCGTCGCCGCCGTCTGGCGCCCGGTCAGCGCTACCGGGACACCGTCCGGCGCAACGGGACCAGCCGGTGGTCGGAGGTGAACAGCCGGCGGGTCAGCCCGAGCGCGATCACGCTGGCGGTGGTGGTGACCGAGCCGAGGATGAGGTACATCACCGCGGCCTGGATCTTCACCGCGTCGGCGGGGTTGACGCCGCCGAGGATGAGGCCCGTCATCGCTCCGGGCAGCGAGATGAGGCCCACGACCTTCGTCGACTCGATGGTCGGGAGCATCGCGGTCCGCAGCGACTCGCGCACGTAGGGACGGGCCGCCTGCTGCCACGGCTGGCCGAGCGCCAGACGGGCCTCGACCTCCGCCCGCTTTTCGGTGAGCTCGGTGACGATGCGCCGTGCGACCACCACCGTCGCGCTCATCGAGTTGCCGATCATCATCCCCGCGAGCGGCACGATCGTCTTGCCCTGCACCGGGAAGATGCCGAACGCGAAGATGACGCCGAGGCTCACCACCGCGCTCGACCCAGTGGCGATCACCGCGAGCGGGAAGATGCCGGGAACCTCAGGGGCGCGCTGCGACACCGTGAGCGAGGCCACGATGATCATGAGCGCCACCCATCCCCACGCGAACGCGACCGGTCGAGCCGGGTCGATGATGAACGTGAGCGCGTAGCCGACCGCGAGCAGCTGCGCGAGGGCCCGTACCGACGACCATGCGATCGTGCGCTCGAGGCCGAGCTGCTGCACGACCGACAGGACGATCACGAAGCCGATGAGCACGAGCGACGCGGCGAGGCCGCTCCAGCCGATGGCGGTGGCGGTGTCAGCCAACGAGCCGCCCCTTGTCGAGCGTGAGCGCGTGGTCGGCGATGCGGTCGGCTTGCGCGAGATCGTGCGTCACCCAGAGCACGGTCACGCCGTCCCGGGTGAGCGAGCAGGTGTGGCGCTCGAGCAGTCGGGTGTTGGCGTCGTCGAGGGCGGACGTGGGCTCGTCCATCAGCAGCACCTCGGGGGACGTGACGAGCGTCCGGGCGAGGCAGGCGCGCTGGGCCTCGCCGCCCGAGAGCTCGTCGCCGGTGCGATCGAGGAACGCCGCCGCGAGCCCGGCCCGGTCGAGCGCGTCGACGAAGGTGTCGTCGGTGCCGTCAGGCAGCGCGACGCGCAGGTTGTCGCGGATCGTGCCGGGGAACAGGGTGGGGCGCTGGAAGACCATCCCCACCCGGCGTCGCAGCCGGAGCGGGTCGAGGCCGGCGATGTCGTCCCCCTTGAAGCGGATCGTCCCGGATGTGGGTACCTCGAGGCGGTTGCAGAGCCGCAGCAACGTCGACTTCCCCGCGCCCGATGGGCCCTTGAGGACCGTGACGCCGTCGCTCGGCACCTCGGTCGTGATCTCGTCGAGGATGCACGTGCCCGACAGGACGACCGTCACCCGCTCGAGGTCGAACGCACCCATCCCCGGAGCGTAGGTGCCGCCCCGCCCCCTTCCGTTTGTGCGGTGCTCACTTCGGAAAAACCGAAGTCAACACCGCACAAACGATCGGGAGTGGAGCTCGACCGCGAGCCAGCCGTCCTCTTCGAGCACCGAGGTGACGGTGAAGGCGGGGAAGGCGGGCAGGAGCTGTTCCCAGGAGCCGGCGAGGAAGCCGCTGAGGACGAGCGACGGGGCGCGGGCCGCCAGGGCCGAGGCGAGCCCGGTGATCGTCGCCAGCCCGATGTTGGCGACGACGAGATCGAACGTCCCGTCGACCGCGCCGACGGGCAGGTCGAGCACGGTCACGATGTCCTCCACGGCGTTGCGGCGGACGTTCTCACGCGTCGCCTCGAGGGCCTCGGGGTCGACGTCGAGGGCGACCACCGACGTTGCGCCCAACCGGGCCGCCCCCACCGAGAGCACACCGCTGCCGCACCCGACGTCGAGCACCGCGCTACCCGGCGCGACGAGGCGCTCGAGGGCGCCGAGGACGAGGCGGGTGGTCGGGTGGCTGCCGCTGCCGAAGGCGCGACCGGGGTCGATGTCGAGGACGATGTCGTCGGGCCGAAGGCCCACGGGACGAGCCACCCAGGGCGGCTGCACGACGATCCTCGTGCCCGCCCGCACGGGCTCGGCGTGCGCTCTCCACGTGTCGACGACGGCCAGGTCGACCTCGTCCACGCTGTCCACCTGCCACCCAGGACGCACGTCGACCGGCGCAGCATCGGCCACCAGGGTGACGAAGCCGTCCCCGTTTCCGCGCTCTTCGACGGCCGACGCACCGCCCTGCCAGAGGGCGTCAGCGGCCAGCTCGGCGTCGGTCGCGGGGACGCGGACGTGAGTGAGCACCGGGCCACAACCTACGCTTGTCGACGTGAGCAACCTGGACGACTGGCGCGACCTGGCAACGAAGGAGCTGAAGGGCGCCGACCCTGACTCGCTCGTCCGCGAGACACCCGAAGGCATCCCGGTGAAGCCGCTCTACACGCCCGCCGATCTCGAGGGCCTCGAGGCCGTGGGGTCGCTGCCGGGGCAGGCGCCGTTCGTGCGGGGCGTGCGGGCCACGATGTACGCCAACCGGCCCTGGACCATCCGCCAGTACGCCGGGTTCTCCACGGCCGAGGAGTCCAACGCCTTCTACCGGCGCAACCTGGCCGCCGGCCAGCAAGGCGTGTCGGTGGCCTTCGACCTCGCCACCCATCGCGGCTACGACAGCGACCACCCTCGCGTCGTCGGCGACGTCGGCAAGGCCGGCGTGGCGATCGACTCGGTGGAGGACATGAAGATCCTCTTCGACGGCATCCCGCTCGACCAGATGTCGGTGTCGATGACGATGAACGGCGCGGTGTTGCCGGTGCTCGCGTCCTTCATCGTCGCCGGCGAGGAGCAGGGCGTCGACCAGTCCAAGCTCAACGGGACCATCCAGAACGACATCCTCAAAGAGTTCATGGTCCGCAACACCTACATCTACCCGCCCGAGCCGAGCATGCGGATCGTGGCCGACATCATCGAGCACACCGCGCACCACATGCCGAAGTTCAACTCGATCTCGATCTCGGGCTACCACATGCAGGAGGCGGGCGCGACCG
>JBEEGB010000464.1:0-5101 GCA_041166585.1 Acidimicrobiaceae bacterium | reverse complement strand
GTACGACAGCTACGCCGCGTCGATCGCCCTCGCCGGCGCCGAGCTGTCCGCGGTGACGTTGCAGCCTCCGCTCTACTCGTTCGACGCCGATGTGCTCGAGTCTGCGATCGGACCTCGGGCCCGGCTGTTGCTGCTCAACTCGCCGCACAACCCCACCGGCAAGGTCTTCTCGCGGGAGGAGCTCGACACGATCGCGCGGGTGTGCGTGGATCGTGACCTGATCGCGGTGACCGACGAGGTCTACGAGCACCTCGTGTTCGACGGCGAGCATGTGCCGCTGGCGACCCTCCCAGGCATGAGAGAGCGAACGGTGTCGATCTCGTCCGCGGGCAAGACGTTCTCGTTCACCGGCTGGAAGATCGGCTGGGTGTGCGCGCCCGCAGGTCTGCTGGACGCCGTGCGCACCGTGAAGCAGTTCCTCACCTACGTCAGCGGCGGACCGTTCCAGCACGCCATCGCCACCGGCCTCGCGCTGGATGACGGCTTCTACCGCGACATCGCCGAGGACCTGCGCGACAAGCGGGACCGTCTCTGCGCGGGGCTCGGCGAGGCGGGCTTCGGGGTCGTCCCACCGGCTGGCACGTACTTCGTGACCGCAGACATCCGGCCGCTCGGCTACGACGACGGTCTGGCGTTCTGCCGCTCGCTCCCCGAGCGCTGCGGTGTGGTCGCCGTGCCGAGCCAGGTGTTCTACGGCGATCCCGAACGAGGCAAGCACCTCGTGCGCTTCGCGTTCTGCAAGCGGCTCGACGTGCTCGACGAAGCCGTGAGTCGACTCAAAGCCGCAGCGACGTGAAGGTCGCCGCGGTCCAGCACGACATCGTGTGGGAGGACCGAGACGCCACGCTCGTTCTCGTCGAGCGCCAGATCGCGGCAGCCGCCGCCACCGGCGCGCGGCTCGTGGTGCTCACCGAGCTGTTCGCCACCGGGTTCTCGATGGCCACCGAGCGGGTGGGCGAACCCGAGGGCGGCCCCACGAGCCAGTTCCTCCTCGAGCAGGCGGCGCGCCACGGCATCTGGGTCTGCGGCTCGGTGCCGGAGCTGCCGCCGGGCTCCGATCGCCCCTTCAACCAGCTGGTGCTGGCCGCACCCGACGGCGTCGCGCACCGCTACGCGAAGATCCACCCGTTCTCCTTCGCAGGCGAGGACGAGCACTACACGCCCGGGCCGGCGTCGGGCGTCATCACCGTCGACGTCGAGGGCGTCCGGGTCACGCCGTTCATCTGCTACGACCTGCGCTTCGCCGACGTGTTCTGGCCCGTGGCCGCCGCGACCGACTGCTACCTCGTCATCGCGAGCTGGCCGTCGCCGCGGCGCGCCCATTGGAAGGCGTTGCTCGCGGCGCGCGCCATCGAGAACCAGGCCTACGTGGTCGGCGTCAACCGGGTGGGGGAGGGTGGCGGCCTCACCTACGCAGGCGACAGCCGCATCATCGATCCCATGGGAGAGGTCATCGCCGCGGCGCCCTGGGGCGAGGAGGCGTGCATCGTCGCCGACGTCGACCCCCGGGTGGTGGCGTCGACCCGCGAGCGGCTTCCGTTCCTCGCCGACCGCTGACCTAAGTTCGGCGGCATGCGCTTTTCGATCTGGCCGAGCCCTCAACGCCCCTACAGCGAGATCGTCGAGCTCGCTCGGCACTGCGAGGGCACCGGTTGGGACGGCGTCTACTTCGCCGACCACTTCATGCCCAACGACCCTGCCGGCGCGGCGCCGCTCGACGGGCCGACGCTCGAGTGCTGGGCCGTGCTGGCCGCGCTCGCAGCCCACACCGAACGGCTGCGCCTCGGCACCCTCGTGTGCGGCAACACGTACCGCCATCCCGCGGTGCTCGCCAACATCGCAGCCGCCGTCGACCAGATCAGCGGTGGCCGGCTCCTGTTGGGCCTCGGCGCGGGATGGCAGCTGAACGAGCACGCGGCGTACGGCATCGAGCTGTACGACACGCGCACCCGGCTCGACCGCTTCGAGGAGGCGTGCGCGGTCGTCACGTCGCTCCTGCGCCAGCCCCGCACGACCTTCGCGGGCAAGCACTACCAGATCACCGACGCGCCGTGTGACCCCAAGCCGGTGCAGGAGAGGCTGCCGCTCCTCATCGGCGGCGGGGGCGAGAAGCGGACGCTGCGCATCGCGGCCCGCTACGCGGACGAATGGAACGTGTGGGGCACGCCCGAGCTGTGCCGCGCGAAGGCTGATGTCCTCGAGCGCCACTGCGCAGACCTCGGCCGCGACCCGAACGAGATCGTGCGGTCGACGCAGGCCCTGCTCTTCCTGAGCGAGGACGAGGGTTGGCTGGCGTCGAAGCGCGACGGTGTCGGTGGTCAACCGGTCATCGTGGGCACTCCGGCCGAGGTCGTCGAGATCGTGGCGAGCTACCGCGAGGCCGGGGTGGATGAGCTGATCATCCCCGACTTCACGCTCGGTCCGATGGCGCGGCGCCAGGACACGTGCGATCTGTTCATCAACGAGGTCGCGAGCCACTTTCGCTGATTTGGCTCGCATCTGCGAGTATGTTCTCCGCGTGCGGCCGCAAACGCGAGTATCGTCGATGCGATGGCGCGGTTCTCGCGATCGACCAGAGGGCTGGCCACCGTGCTCGCGCTCGTCTCTGTCATCGCCGCGTGCAGCACCGCGGCGCAACCATCCGGGAAGGCTTCGGGGGCACTGACGGTGCTCGCAGCCGCGTCACTCACCGAGTCGTTCAACGACGCCAAGCCCATCCTTGAACGTGACGGACTGTCGATCACCTACAGCTTCGCCGGATCCCAATCGCTCGTGACCCAGCTCCAGCAAGGAGCGCCGGCGGACGTGATCGCAACGGCGGACCAGTCGACCATGCAGAAGCTCGTGGACGCAGGGCTGGTCGACCCGCCCACCGTGTTCGCCCGCAGCTCGCTCGCCATCGTGGTCGCTCCCGGCAACCCGAAAGGCGTGAAGGCGCTGGCCGACCTCGCCCGCAGCGATCTTGCCGTGGTCCTCGCTGACCCGTCGGTGCCCGCGGGCAAGCTCGCGCAGCAGGTGCTCGACAAGGCCGGCGTGAAGGTGGTGCCCAAGTCGCTCGAGCTCGACGTCAAGAGCACGCTCACCAAGGTGACGTCGGGTGAAGCCGACGCCGCGATCGTCTACGTCACGGACGTCCGCGCCGCCGGTGCCAAGGTCGCAGGGGTGACCATCCCCGATGAGCAGAACGCAGTCGCGTCGTACCCGATCGCGGTGGTGAAGGCGACCGGCAACAGGACCGGAGCAGAGGCGTTCGTCAACAGCGCGCGGCACGGCCCGGTGCAAGATGCGCTCATGGGGCGCGGGTTCGGCCCGCCGTCATGACCGCGCCCCGCTACCAGGTCGGACAGGCCGCTGAGCTGCTCGGGGTCAGCGCCGACACGGTGCGCAGGTGGATCGACGGTGGCCGGTTGAAGGCGTCTCGGTCCGCAGGCGGCCCGCGCACCATCGCGGGGACCGACCTCGCTCGCTTCGCGGTCGAGCTCGCCGAGCACGCCGCGGAGGACCCCGAGCTCCGCGGCCGTTCGGCTCGCAACCGGTTCGAGGGCATCGTCACCAAGGTCGTCAAGGACACGGTGATGGCTCAGGTGGAGATCCAAGCCGGCCCGCACCGCGTCGTCGCGCTCATCAGCCGCGAGGCTGCCGACGAGCTCGGGCTCGCGCCCGGGGTCCTCGCCGCCGGTTCGGTGAAGTCGACATCGGTCGTGGTCGAGCTGCCGCCGCCGTGAAGGAGCGGACCTCCGCTCTGGTCGTCGCGGTGGCCGCGGTGGCGACAGCGCTGTTCGTCATCCCGTTGGCGGGTCTCGTGTGGCGCGCGCCGTGGAGCTCGGCGTGGACCGAGCTCACCGCGCCACCCGCGCGCGACGCGCTGCGGCTGTCGTTGATCACGTCGTTGGCCGCGACCGCCGTCGCGATCACGCTCGGCGTGCCGCTCGCCTGGGTCCAGGCGCGCGTCGCGTACCGGGGCCGCAACCTCGTGCGGGCGCTGACGACGTTGCCGATGGTGCTCCCACCGGTGGTCGGCGGCGTCGCGCTGTTCCTCGGGTTGGGCCGGCGCGGCCTCGTCGGCCAGCACCTCTATGCCGCAACGGGTGTGCAGCTGCCGTTCACGACGGCCGGCGCCGTGCTGGCGGAGACCTTCGTCGCCATGCCCTTCCTGGTCCTGACGGTGGAGGCCGCGCTGCGATCGTCTGACCGTGGGCTCGAGGAGGCGGCGAGAACGCTCGGCGCCGGCCGGTGGACGGTCTTCCGCCGGGTCACGCTGCCCCTCATCCGCCCGTCACTCGTCGCCGGGTCGGTGCTGTGCTGGGCCCGGGCGCTCGGCGAGTTCGGCGCCACGATCACCTTTGCCGGCAACTTCCCGGGCACCACGCAGACGCTGCCGCTGTTCGTCTACACGAAGTTCGAGGCGGGCGACCTCGACTCCGCCATCCTCCTCAGCCTCGTGCTGGTGGCGCTCTCCCTCGCGGTCCTCCTCATCCTGCGCGACCGCTTCCTGCGGGCGCTGTGACGATGCCGGCCCTGCGCGCCGACGTCGGCGTCGATGTCGACTCCTTCCGCCTCGACGTCGCGCTCGACGCGGAAGCGGGTCAGGTCGTCGCGCTGCTGGGCCCGAACGGCGCGGGCAAGACGACGCTGCTGCGCGCGCTGGCCGGCCTGACGGGCTTGCAACGCGGACGCGTCGAGGTCGGCGGTCAGGTGCTCGAGGATGCCGCGACCGGCGTGCGCCTCGCCCCTGAGGCGCGGCCCGTCGGCTTCGTCTTCCAGGACCACAGGCTGTTCCCACACCTCAACGCCCTCGACAACGTGGCGTTTGGCCTCCGCTGCCGAGGGGCGACCAGAGCAGACGCACGAAGGGTGGCGGCCGACTGGCTCGATCGCGTCGGGCTCACCGGCCAGTCGGGCCAGCGGCCCGCGACGTTGTCGGGCGGGCAGGCGCAGCGCGTCGCGCTGGCCCGCGCGCTCGCGATCGAGCCAGCCCTGTTGCTGCTCGACGAGCCGCTTGCGGCGCTCGATGCGACGACGCGCAGCGAGGTCCGGCGCGACCTTCGCCGTCACCTGCGCGACTACGACGGCGTCCCCCTCTTGGTGACCCACGATCCGA
>JBEEGB010000463.1:0-2960 GCA_041166585.1 Acidimicrobiaceae bacterium | reverse complement strand
CACCGTTTGACCGGTTTGGTCGGGGATGTCGTTCGCGGTCCACTTCGTCACGATCAAACAGCCTTGTCCCTCAGCGGCGACGGCGCCAATGGGCCAGAAGGTGGTGTATCGCGCGCCTGTGGCAACGGGAACCCTGCACGGGACCGCCGACAGGAGGAGGCCTCCGATGCCGCAGCGAGCGTGGAGCGACAAGCGCGAACGTCAGTACGAGCACATCAAGGAAGGGCTCGAGGACAGGGGCCGGTCAGAGGACCAAGCCGAGGAGATCGCCGCCCGCACGGTGAACAAGGAGCGAGCCCGCCATGGTGAGGCGAAGACCGCCAGCCGGTCCTCCACCGACGACATCTCGTCGGGGCGGCGGGGCGGCCTCCGGTCGCACAAGGGATCCGGCGGACCGACCCGAGACCAGCTCTACGGCGAGGCCAAGCGGCGCAACATCAAGGGCCGCTCGAAGATGACCAAGGCCCAGCTCGCCCGAGCCGTCGGGCGCTGATCGGCACTGCTCGCCGCGCGAAGTCGCAAGCGACGAGCCGCACGTCGAGCCGAGGGCGCCGCGCGACGTGAGCGCAGCGAACCGCGGACGCAACCGAGCGAGACTGGAATTTACGCGAGGCGCCCGGCGGCCTTGCGTGAGAGGTGGCCGGTTGCGGCCATCCAGCGCATCGCATCTTCGACCGTGTCGCGCACAGGACGAAGCGACATGCCGAGGGCGCGCAGGGTCGGCTCGTCGTCCGTGGGGACCATGCGCACCATGAACTCGGCTGCATCGAGGGTCAGCGGGTAGTCGATGGGCCGGATGCGGCGCACCTGGTCGATGAGCCAGCCCATCCCGAGCGTCACCGGCGCCGGCATCGGCATCCGCCGGCAACGGACCCCGGTGATCTCGTCGGTGAGGTCGGCGAAGCCCGCCCAGGTGAGGAAGTGCCCACCGGCCATGAACCGTCTCGGACCCTCACCCGGCACGAGGGAGCGGACGATGATCTCCGCGAGATCGCGGACGTCGATCAGGGCTACGCCGCCGGGCGCGAGAGGCCACAGCGTCTCCCGGGCACCGCGTATGCCCTCGAGGGTGGCATCGAGCGCCGGCTGGTCCGGGCCGATCACCCCGCCCGGGTACACGACGACGATCGGCGCTTCGTCCGCCTGCAGCGCGCGCACGGCGCGCTCGGCCGCGAGCTTCGAGCGGCCGTAGTCGGTGCGCGGGTCCGCCAGCGCAGAGGTCGTCGTGATCACAGGGTCGACAGGCGGGATGAAGATGCCGACGGTCGAGATGTGCACCACGGGGTCGATGCCGGCTTCCACTGCCGACCCCACGACGTTGATCGTGCCCTGGACGTTCGTGTCGACGACCGACGAGCCACCCTTGCCGGTGACGCCGATGGCCGCGGCTGCGTGGACGGCGGCGTCACAGCCACGGACCGCACCTTCGATCGAACGCCGGTCGAGCACGTCGCCCTTGACGAGGTCGACGGCCGAGGGATCGACGCCAACGCGCTCGAGCACGGAGGACGCCTTCGCCTCGTCGCGCACGAGGAGGCGGACCTCATGGCCGTCGTCCAGCAGGCGGCGCGTGGTGTGCGAGCCCACGAAGCCCGAGCCGCCGGTGAGGAAGACACGCACCCGGCGAGCGTACGCTGGCGCGGTGTTGGAGATGCGACCGGTGTGCGAGCGATGCGATGTCGTCCTCGCGGCAGACAGCGACACCGCGACGATCTGCAGCTTCGAGTGCACGTTCTGCGCGGCGTGCGCCGCCGAGATGGACGGCGTGTGCCCGAACTGCGGCGGCGAGCTCGTCTCCCGCCCCCGCCGCGCTTGAGGGACGCGTGCTGACAGGATCAGCGCATGGCGGACCAACCCCGATCGATCCGGGTGTTCATCTCCTCGACGTTCCGGGACATGATGCTCGACCGCGAGGAGCTCATCGCTCGCGTGTTCCCGGCGATCCGCAAGCTGTGCGAGGCGCGCGGCGTCGCGTGGAGCGAGGTCGATCTGCGCTGGGGTGTCACCGATGAGCAGAAGGCTGAGGGCGCGGTGCTGCCCATCTGCCTCGCCGAGATCGAACGGACGCGCCCCTACTTCATCGGCCTGATCGGCGAGCGCTACGGCTGGGTGCCGGACGAGATCCCCGCCGACCTCGCCCAGCAGATGGGCTGGCTGAGCACCGCGGCCGGGCGATCAGTGACCGAGCTCGAGATCCTCCACGGGGTGCTCAACGACCCGGCCGCAGCCGGGCACGCGTACTTCTACCTCCGCGACCCGGCGTGGGTGCAGTCCTTGCCTGAGGTCGAGCGCTCCGCCTTCTTGGACGAGGACCCCGCGCTGCACGCCAAGCTCGCGGACCTCAAGGCACGCATCCGCGCCTCGGGCCACCCGGTGGAGGACTACGCCGACCCGGTGGCGCTGGGCGCGCTCGTGATGGCCGACCTCACTGCCTTGGTCGAAAGCGTCTTCCCCGAGACCACGCCGCCAGAACCCCTCGATCGCGAGGCCGCGGCTCACAGCGCGTACGCCGCAAGCCGTTTCGCCGACCACATCGACAGGCCCGCGCTCACCGCGCAGCTCGACGCGCACGCGGCCGACGCCACCGGCCCTCTCGCCGTCAGCGGCGAGATCGGAGCCGGAGCATCTGCGCTCGTGGCCAACTGGGCCAGCGCCTGGCGCGCCGCCCATCCCGACGACGTCGTCATCGAGCACTACGTCGGCGCCAACAGCGCGGCTGCCGACTGGCGGGCGATGGTGGGCCGGATCGTCGGCGAGCTGGCTCGCGGCCACTCGCTGGCAGGGATCGAGATCGACTCGCTCCCGGATGACGTCCCCGGACGGCGAGCAGCGTTGGCCTCGACGATGACGAGAGCAGCCGCTGCCGGGCGGCGGACGATCATCGTGCTCGACGGCCTCGATCAGCTCGACGACGTCGACGCCGCGCCCGAGCTGGTGTGGCTGCCAGACGTCCTCCCCCC
>JBEEGB010000462.1:0-5598 GCA_041166585.1 Acidimicrobiaceae bacterium | reverse complement strand
GATGGGTTGGACCGAGGTCGGGTCTTCGATGAGGAAGTCGTTGCGCACGAGGCGCTCGGCGTCGGCGAGGAACGCGGCTTCGTCGTCGGCGCTCAGCCCGAGCTCGCTGAGCTCAGGGTCGTCACGGAGGTCGTCCATGGCCTCCCCGAGGCACCTGACGGCGATGTCGATCGTGCGCTGAGGGGCCGGCAGGTCGTACAGACGCTCGAGCGCGGCGTGGACGAGCGTGCCCTTCGTGGCCGCCACCGAAGGGGGCTCGGGCAGGCGGTCGATGGCCGAGAAGCGGAACGCGAGTGCACAGTCGGTGAACGAGCTCACCTTCGAAGGAGACAGCGTGTGCGGGGGCTCGAGCGCCATGGGACGACTGTACGCAGGGGGTGGGACAGCCCCGCGGATGTCGTGGTCAGGCTCGCGCGAACGCCTCCAGGGCGGCCTGGGCGACGGTCTCGGGGTCTTCCATCGGCCCGAAGTGACCGAGTGGGTCGAGGCCGACCAGGCTTCCGTGGGGCAGGCCATCGACGATCGCAGGGGCGAACGCCGACGGCGCGAGCGGCTGGTCGACCCCGACGGCGATCGTCACCGGGCAGGCGATGTCCTTCAGCCGCTCGTACATGCCGTTGGATGCCGCCATGCGGAAGGTCTGGGCCTCGACCCGTCCCCGGCACTTCAGCAGCACGGTGCCATCGGGCTGCGGGGCGAAGCCGCCCTCGACGTAGGCCCGGAGCGCGTCCGGTCTGAAGACGTTGAGCGGAGGCTTCGACGCATAGTTCTCGTACGCGGCTTCGAACGAGTCGAACACCTCGCGCCGGCGCTCGGCCCCGGCCGCGAGCGGGTTGTCCTCGCCTTCGGGGCGCATGAACGCTCCCGGCGGCGGGACGATCGGTTCGAACAGGAAGAGGCCCGCGAACGAGCCGGGTCGCGATGCCTCGGCCATGAGCAGGGCCGCGCCTCCCATCGAGTGACCGAACCCGAACACCGGGCGGCCGGTGGCACCGTCCCCCGAACGTCCCGCCTCGTCGAGGTGCTCGAGCACGGCGAGCACGTCGTCGGCGAACCCCCGCCAGTCGTAGTCGAGGTCGCTCGGCACCACGCTGTCGCCGTGACCGCGCAGGTCGGGCGCGATGCAGTGGTAGCGCTCGGTGAGACCTGACCGGGCCATCGGTCCGAACGCCAGGCCGTGGAAGCCGGTGGCGTGTGAGAGCAGCAGCACTGGGGCGCGCGGCTCACCTCCCAGGTCGTGCACGGCGACGGTGACGCCATCGGTCGACGGGACGGGTTGCACCGGCGGGACTGTACGGTGCGCGTCCATAGACACCGAACCCGCCGTCGCCGTCCTCGCCGCGAACCGTGCCTTCTACGAAGCGTTCGAGGCCCGCGACATGGACGCCATGTCGGACGTGTGGGAGCACTCCGACCGGGTCGTGTGCACCCATCCCGGATGGCGGACGTTGCGGGGGTGGGCGGCGGTGTCGGCGTCCTGGTTCGCCCTGTTCGGCGGCCCGAACCAACTGCAGTTCATCCTGACCGATGAGGCCGTCTCGATCGACGGCACGACGGCATGGGTGAGCGTGGACGAGAACCTCATCGGCGAGGCGATCGGCGGCACGGTGGCCGGCCTCAACGTCTTCGTGTTCGACGGCGAGCGGTGGCGGATGGTCGTGCACCACGGCGCGCCCATCGCCGACCGGGAACCGTGACGGGCGGCTCGTAAGAGGCACAGCGCCGGGGGCGTACGCTGGTGAGCCATGTCGGACCCGGTCACCACCATCGACGGGCGCACGGCGCGAGCGCTCCGCACGCGCGAGGCGATCGTCGATGCCTGCTGCGCCCTGGTCGACGAGGGTGACCTGCGCCCCACCGCGCCTCGCATCGCCGAGCGGGCGAAGGTGTCGGTGCGCTCGGTCTTCCAGCACTTCGACGACCTCGAGGGCCTCTACGCAGCCGTGGCCGATGCGATGATGGAACGCCTGTCGCACCTGCTCATGACCGTCGATCCCGGGCTTCCGGTGGGGCGGCGGATCCGTGAGGTGGTCCACCAGCGCACCGTGCTGCTCGAGGCGATCACGCCGATCCGGCGGGCGGCCGCCGTGTACGCCCCGTTCTCGGCCGCGGTGCAGACGCGGCTCCAGTCGGGCCACGACTTCCTCCGATCCGAGATCGAGCGCCTCTTCGCCACCGAGCTGGCCGCGGTTCCCGCGGGCGAGCGCGTGGTGCTGCTCGACGCGCTCGACACGGTGCTGTCCTGGCCCAGCTGGGACAACCTGCGCTCGCTCAACGGGCGCAGCGAGGCCGAGGCCTGCGTCGTGCTCGAACGCATGGTCGCGGCGCTCCTCCCCGGTTAGGTTCGTCCTGTGGACCAACGGGACCCCTTTCCGCGGCGCACCGCGACACCAGGGCTGTTGCTGCCGTGGCTCGGGGAGGTCGTGCGCACCGCCCCCGGGCTCGTTGCCTCGTACCTCCCGGGAAGTCCGATCGCCCCGCGCACGCGTGAGCAGGTGATCCTCGCGGTCACCGAGGTGAACGGGTGCCGCTACTGCGCGTGGATCCACGGGTCGTGGCAGGAGTTCCTCGGCGACCTCGACGCAGCCGACGCGATCGATGCGCTCCTCGCCTACGCGCGCGCGTGCGCCGAAGCCGGACGCCCACTGCCGGCGGACGACCTCAGCGCGGTGCTGCCACCCGAAGCCGTACGCGCCGTGCGCGCCACCGTCGCGCAGATCGAGGTGTCGAACCTCGTCGGCAACACGGTGGACGGGATGCTGGCCCGCCTCACCCGCAAGCGCCCGCTCGCGCCGCTGGCCTTCGCCCGCGAGCTCGCGACGGTCGCGGTGGCGCTTCCCGTGGCCGCACCGTTGTTGACGGCGGCCGGTCTCATGCGCCTGACGAGCAGGCTGGCCCCACCGTTGCCCGACGTCGAGCTGCCCGAGGCCGGGGAGGCCAACCTCCTCGTCCACCTCGTGGCGTCGGCCACGCCGAGCTACCTCGCCAACTCGCTCGTGCGCCTCGGCGTGCTCGGGCTCCCGGTGACCGTGGTCATCGGTCTGCGCGCCGGCAAGACGGGCGCGACCATCAGGGTGGGACGGGGACACCTCGCTGTCGAGAACGGCATCAGCCGCGATGCGATGGTGGTGGTCGAGGGGGAGGTCGAGCCACTGCTGGCCCTGGCGACGGGTTCGATCGTGCGCGAGGTGCGCTCGATCCGGATCCGAGGCGGCTGACCCGATCAGTGATCTCCGAGCCGTGCTGATCGCGGAGCTCGCCGCCGTCGTCGGCGAAGCCCACGTCGTCGTGGGCGACGGCGTCGGTCCCTGGCTCGACGACATCACCGAGCACCCAGCCGGCGCGGCCGAATGCGTGGTGAGCCCCGGGTCGACCGATGAGGTCGTGGGCGTGGTCTGCGTCGCCGCGACGCACGGTGTGTCGATCACGCCCGTCGTCGCCGGCTACAACGTCGCCGGCATCGCGATCCCGCACGGCGGTCTCGTCCTCGACCTCAAGCGCCTCGATCACATCGAGGTCGACCGCGACGCGATGGTGGCGATCGTCGAGCCGGGCGTCACGTTCGAGCAGCTGAAGTCCCACCTCGACCGCGAGTGCCCAGAGCTCGTGTACACGTACCCGTTCGCGCCTCCCTCCACGTCCGTCATGGCCAACGCGCTCCTGGACGGGTTGAACAACCTCTCGATGCGCCACGGCGCGATGGGGAAGTGGATCACGGGGATCGAGGCCGTCCTCGCCGACGGCACCGTCGTGCGCACCGGCGCAGGGGCGGTGGTCGACTCGTGGTTCGGGCGGGCGCCGCTGCCCGACCTCACCGGCCTGTTCGTGTCGACGCAGGGCACGACGGGCATCGTCTTGCGGGCCGGGCTCGAGCTGGTGCCCAAGCCCGCGCATCGCCGCCGGTGGTTCGGGTTCGCGTGGTCGCTCGAAGCCGCGTACACCGCGATGCGATCCATCGCCCGCACCGGTTCCTTCGACGACGTCGGCGTGATGACGTGGCCGGCCGCGAAGCTGCTCTTCGGCGCGACCGAGGGCCTCGTGCGCGCCGACGACGAACCGCTGGCGTTCCTGTTCGTGGACATCACCGGCGCGTCGGCCGCCGAGCTCGATGCCCGCGTCGCGCTCGGCCACGAGCTGCTCGACGAGGCCGGCATCGACAGCGTGTTCGAGGTCGAGCACCTCGTGAAGCTGCTCCCGGGCATGGCCAAGCTCGCGGAGCTGCCGACCACCCTCGACTTCCTGCTCGACTTCCCCGGTGGCGGGCTCGCGTGGGTGGGCTCGTACGGACCGGGTGCGTCCTGGGTCGCCGGCGCGACGGCGGGCATGGCCGTGCTGGAGGACCACGGGTTCCCGCCGTTCCTCGTCGCCAGGCCGATGGAGGGTGGGCACTACTACGTGCTGCGCTTCGTGGCCTGCTTCGACAAGGGTGACCCGTCCGACGTGGCCCGGACGGCCAAGTCGATGGGCGCGCTGGCCGACTGCGTGCTGGACCACGGCTATGTGCCCTACAAGGCATCCGCGCCCGCGGCCGAGCGGGTGCTGGCGCGCGCCCACCCCGGCTTCGCCGATCTGTTGGTCCGCGTCCGCGACGCGCTCGATCCGGACCGGCGCATGAACCCGGGTCGGTGGCCCGGCACATGACGGCTGCCGTCGACCGCGCGCTGTTCCGGCGCCTGCCCCGCCTCGCGGACCTGGTGCCGTTCGTCGAGCTCGCGGACGGCCTGCCGACGCGCGTCGACCAGGTCGACGACCGGTTGTGGGTGAAGCGCGACGACCTCACCGACTCCACGTACGGCGGCAACAAGGTGCGCAAGCTCGAGCACGTGTTGGCAGTTGCGAAGCGCAAGGGTGGCCCGGTGCTCACCGCCGGGGCCAAGGGCTCCACCACGTCTACGCCACCGCGGTGCACGCCCGCCGGCTCGACCTCGAGGTCGAGGCCGTGCGCTTCCCCCAACCCGACACCGCGCACGTGCGCGAGGTGGACGCTGCGCTCCGAGCGTTGGGCGGTGTCCGCGAGACGTGGGTGTCGACGAGCGCGCTCATGCCGTTCGCGCTCGCCGCCCGGCGCGTCGCCATCGAGCGCGAGGGTGGCTACGCGATCTTCCCGGGCGCGACGTCTCCCCTCGGCGCGCTGGGCTACGTCGGTGCCGCGCTCGAGCTGATCGAGCAGCTCGACGACGAGCCGGACGACGTCGTCGTCGCGCTCGGCAGCGGCGGCTCCGCGGTCGGTCTCACGATCGGCCTTCGGCTCGGCGGCTGGCGTCGTGCAAGGGTGGTAGGCGTGCGTACCGCAGACGCGATCGTCACGAACCGCGCTGCGCTGTTCCCGCACGCGGCGGGCACGTTCGCGCTGCTCGCCCTCGGGGGCTGGCGCCCGCAGCACGGTCACCTCCACATCGACACTCGGTGGTTCGGCGCCGGCTACGGCCACGCGACGGAAGCCGGCGCCGCCGCCATCGAGGACGGCGCCATGCTCGGGCTCGCGCTCGAGCCGACGTACACGGCCAAGGCGTTCGCGGCCGCACTCGAGCTGCAGCGCTCCGGGCGGCGCGTCGTCTTCGTGCAGACGTTCGCCGGATGATCGACCTCGACGCGGCC
>JBEEGB010000461.1:0-5982 GCA_041166585.1 Acidimicrobiaceae bacterium | reverse complement strand
TCGAGCGGCGCTGGCTCCGCACGGGACCACCCATGGTTGAGAAGGTCCGGTCTGACACGCGCACGCCGGATCGCCGGCGCAGGCACCGGCGCCTGCTGTGGCCGTTGCTCGTGTCGGTGACCTTGATCGGTCTGCTGTTCATCGGCGTGTACCCCACGCGCACGTACCTCGCGCAGCGGGCGTCGCTCGGGTGCGCTCAGCACCAGCTCGAGGTGCTGAAAGCGGAGAACGACAAGCTCGACCAGCGGGTGCAGGCTCTCGACACCGATGCGGAGATCGAGCGTCTCGCCCGCGAGCAGTACAACCTCGTGCTGCCCGGTGAGGAGGCCTACGCCATCCTCCCCGCCGCGCCCGCGCCGATCACGCTCCCGCGCGTCTGGCCCTTCACAGGTCTGGCCGAGAAGCTCGACCCCGCACCGCCCGCGACCGGTTCGACGCCCTCGGGGTGACCGTCGCTAACCTCCCTTGACCGCTGGGACAGGGAGGGAACGCACAGCATGAGCATCCTCGGCAACCGCGTCGTGAGGACCGAGGACCCCAAGTTCCTCACGGTCGGAGGCACGTACCTCGCCGACCTGGAAGACCCGTTGCTCGCCGGCGCCGCGTTCGCCACCTTCGTCCGCTCGACCGAGGCCCACGCCACGTTCACGATCCACGCCGACGACGCGGCCGGAGCGCCCGGTGTGCTCGGCGTGTTCACCGCTGCTGATCTCGACATCGGACCCATCCCAGCAGGCATGGCGCCCGCGGCCATGAGCCGGCCGCTGCTGGCCACCGACCGCGCGCGCTTCGTCGGTGAGCTCCTCGCTGTGATCGTCACCGAGCGAGCCGATCAAGGCGAGGACGCGGCCGAGCTCGTGTGGGCCGAGTACGAGCCGCTCCCGGTGGTCGTCGATGCAGAGGCCTCCGCGACCGACGAGGTGGTGCTGTTCCCCGCGCACGGCACCAACTGTGCGCTCGAGTTCGCGTTCGGTCGCGACGAAGCGCTGTTCGACGGATGCGAGGTGGTCGTCAGCGGGAAGGTGCTGAACCAACGCGTGGCTGCGTGCCCGATGGAGGTGCGCGGCGCCGCCGCCGCGTGGGACGAGAGCGGTCGCGCGCACCTGTTCATCTCGACGCAGCACGCGCACGGCGCGCGCAGCAGCATGGCCCAGGTGTTCGGCCTCGCTCCCGAGCAGATCCGGGTCGTCGCGCCCGACGTCGGCGGCGGGTTCGGCGCAAAGATCGGGGCCGGACCGGAGGAGCTGCTCATCCCGTGGCTGGCCCGCCGGCTCGCTCGGCCGGTCCGCTGGCACGAGACCCGCTCGGAGAACATGGTCGGCATGGGGCACGGTCGGGCGCAGGTGCAGCTCGTCGAGATCGGGGGCAGCCGCGACGGTCGCGTCGAGGCCTACCGGCTCTCGGTGCTGCAGGACGCCGGTGGCTACCCGGAGATCGGAGCGGTCCTGCCCTACCTCACCCGCATGATGGCGGCCGGCGTGTACGACATCGGGCGCATCGAGTGCAACACGTCCTCGGTGGTCACGAACACCACGCCCATCGTCGCCTACCGCGGTGCTGGCCGACCCGAAGCCACGGCCGCGATCGAGCGGGCCATGGACCTGTTCGCAGCCGAGATCGGCATGGACCCCGCTGAGGTCCGCCGTCGCAACCTCATCGCGCCGTTCTCCGAGCCGTTCACGACGGGGATCGGCACCGTCTACGACTGCGGCGACTACGTCCGCTCGCTCGACCTCGCGCTCGAAGGCGCCGGCTACGACGACCTCCGCGCCGAGCAGGCGCGCCGCCGCGCCGCAGGGGACACCGTGGCGCTCGGCATCGGCGTCTCGGTGTACGTGGAGGTGACGGCAGGACCGACGGCCGGAGGCGAGTTCGCCGAGGTGCAGGTGCATCCCGACGGGTCGGCCACTGTGCTCACCGGCGCGTCGCCGCACGGCCAGGGCCACGCCACCAGCTTCGCCATGCTGGCGAGCGAGCAGACGGGCATCCCGATGGAGCGCATCACGGTGCTCCACGGCGACACCGACCTCATCGCTCGCGGCGAGGGGACGATGGGCTCGCGCTCGCTGCAGCTCGGTGGCTCCGCGGTGTACAAGGCGAGCGACGAGGTCGTCGATCAGGCTCGCTCGCTCGCGGCCGAGCTGCTCGAGGCCAGCGTCGAGGATGTGGTGCTCGACAAGGTCGACGGCCGCTTCCACGTCACCGGCACACCGGCGATCGGACGCACCTGGGCCGAGGTCGCCACGGAGGCTGCGGCGCGCCACCCCGGGGCGGGCCTCAAGGCCGCGGTGGACTTCACGTCCGCGTCGCCCACGTTCCCGTTCGGCGCGCACGTTGCCGTCGTCGACGTCGACACCGAGACCGGCCAGGTCACGCTCACCCGCCTCATCGCCTGCGACGACGCCGGTCGCATCCTCAACCCGATGCTCGTCGAAGGACAACGTCATGGCGGCATCGCGCAGGGCGCGGCGCAGGCCTTGATGGAAGAGGTGCGCTTCGACGACTCGGGCAACCCGGTCACCGCCAACCTGGCTGACTACGCCATGATCTCCGCGGCCGAGCTGCCCAGCTTCGAGCTGGTCTCGATGGAGACACCCACACCGCTCAACCCGCTCGGTGCGAAGGGCGTGGGCGAGTCAGGCGCCATCGGCGCGACGCCGGCGGTGCAGAGTGCGGTGTGCGACGCGCTGGCGCACCTCGGCGTCCGCCACGTCGACATCCCCTGCACGCCCGAGAAGGTGTGGCGCGCGATCGAGCAGGCGAAGGCGGCGCTTTGACGACCGCGAACCCCATCGAGGCTGAGGGGCTGGTCCGCGAGTTCGGGTCGATCCTCGCCGTCGATGGCATCGACCTCCTCGTCGAGCCGGGTGAGATCTTCGGCTTCCTCGGTCCCAACGGCGCCGGCAAGTCGACCACGGTGCGGATGCTCACGACGCTCCTCAAGCCCACCGGTGGGCGAGCGCGGGTGGCGGGCTACGACGTCGCCTCGCAGGCTCCGCAGGTGCGCCGCTCGATCGGGGTCGCGCTGCAAGACGCGGCGATCGATCCGCTGATGAGCGGCACCGAGCTGATGCGGTTGCAGGCCGTGCTCCACGGCATCCCCCGCGCCGCAGCCGACAAGCGCTCGAACGAGCTGCTCGAGCGGGTGGGGCTCACCGCCGCCGCGGGCCGCCGGGTCGGCACCTACTCCGGCGGGATGCGGCGCCGGCTCGATCTCGCGATGTCGCTCATCCACGAGCCCGAGGTGCTGTTCCTCGACGAGCCCACGACCGGTCTCGACCCCACGAGCAGGCTGAACCTGTGGGACGAGGTGCGCAACCTCAACGCCGACGGCACGACCGTGTTCCTCACCACGCAGTACCTCGAGGAGGCCGACGAGCTCGCCGCGCGCATCGCGATCATCGACCACGGTCGGCTCGTCCGCGAGGGACGCCCCAGCGATCTGAAGGCCGCGGTCGGCGCCCCCACGTTGAAGGTCGAGGTGCGCCCCGACCAGGAGTCGATCGCCCGCGAGGTGCTCGTCCGCTTCGGTCCCGAGCGCGTGGCTCGCCGGGGGGTGATCGCCATCGGCCTCGAAGGCGGCGCCGGCGAGATGACCGCGGTGGTGCGCGCCTTCGACGAGTCCAGCGTCGTGGTCACCCACCTCGAGCTCGACGCGCCCACGCTCGACGACGTCTTCGCCGAGGCCACCGGCTACCGGCTCGAGGGCGCCGGTGCCGATGAGCCGGACGTCAAGGAGCCGGTCGCCTGATGGCGGCGGTGACGGCACCGGTCCACGAGCACATCGAGGTCCGCAGGCAGCCGGTCGCCCAGGCGATGATCCTGGCCCGCCGGTCGATCGTCGGGCTCTTCCGCCAACCGTCGACGTTCCTGCCCGGCCTGCTGTTCCCGCTCCTCATCGCCGCGGTGAACGCGTCGGCGTTGGCGAAGGCGGTCAAGTTCTTCCCGCTCATCGACGGTCATCAGGTCAAGTCGTTCCTCGACTTCGTGATGGCCGCCACCATCGTGCAGGGCGTGCTCTTCGGTGGCGTGGTCGGCGGCTCCGACCTGGCCCTCGACATCGAGAACGGCTTCTTCGAGCGGCTGCTCGCGTCTCCGGTGGCGCGGCCCGCGATCCTCGTCGGACGACTCGCCGGGTCGGTCGCGATGGGTGGCGTGCAAGCCGTCGTGTTCGCGCTCGTCTTCACCGTGTTCGGCGCGCACGTCGCCGGCGGTTTGGCCGCGTACGTCGTGCTCATCCTCACGGCGATGCTGCTCGCGCTCGGCATCGGCGGGCTCGCGGCCGCCGTCGGGCTGCGGACCGGCTCGGCGGAGGCCGTGCAGAACTCCTTCCCGCTCGTGTTCATCGTCATCTTCATCTCCTCGGCCTTCTTCCCGACCGAGCTCATGAGCGGTTGGTACAAGGCGGTGGCCCAGCACAACCCGATCTCGTGGATGATCGACGGCCTGCGCTACCAGGTGGTCGTCGGCTTCGACGTGACCGAGGCAACCAAGGCCCTTGCCGTCGCCGGGGTGCTTGCCGTCGCCGCGATCGCGATCGCCACCCACCAGCTGCAACGGCGTCTGCGGGTTTCCGGGTGACCGTCACGACGGCGCGCACGGTCGACCGCGGGAGCAAGCAGCACTCGGCGAGCTCGCTCGCGGTGGCGATGTCGCTGGCCGTGCGCAGCATCGTGAACGTGTTCCGGGTGCCGGGCGCGTTCGTGCCGGTGCTCGTGATGCCGATCTTCTTCCTGCTGTCGTTCAGCGGCTCGTTCAGCGGCCTCGCCCGCAGCGGCATCCTGCCCACGCGCAACATGCTGAGCTGGGTGATGCCGTACGCGATCCTGCAGGGAGCCGCCTTCGCCGGGATGGGCGCGACGTTCTCGGTTGCCCGGGACCTCGAGGGTGGCTTCTACGACCGGCTGCTGCTCGCGCCGGCTCCTCGTCGCGCGCTCCTCTTCGGCCCTGTCCTCTCGGCGATGCTCCGCTCGCTCATCCCCGTCGCGGTCGTGTGCACGTTCGCGTTCGTCGGTGGCGCCCGGCTCAGCGCCGGCCTCTTCGGGCTGGTGCCGATGCTCGTCGCCGCGATGGCGGTGGCCGCGATCGCGTGCCTGTGGGGTCTCGGCATCGCGTTCCGGTTCCGCACCCAGCGATCGCTCGCGCTCGTGCAGGTCGGGATCTTCTCCGCGATGTTCCTGTCCGCATCGCAGGTGCCGGTGCGCGCCATCGAGGGCTGGGTCCAGCCCGTGGCCCGGGTGAACCCGCTCACCAACATCCTCCGACTCGCCCGCGAGGGGTTTCTGCCCGGAGGCGTCACGTGGCACGACACCTGGGGCGGCCTGACCGCGATAGTGGTCGCCGCCGCCCTGCTCGCCTGGTTCGCGGTGCGTGGCCTCCGCCAAGTCCTCAATTGATCAAACTGGCGTGCGTTAGGGGGCGCATGTCCCCTCAACGCCGCCGGAATGGCAGGGGACACCACCGACGGTCGCTTCGAGCGAGCAGGCGGCCCGCGGCCGCGACAAGATGCAGTCGTCCCAGGCGACGACAGGGGGGATTTGACCATGAAGGTCTCGATCGCGGTGAACGGCGAGAGCACCGAGCACGACATCGAACCCCGCGTGCTGCTCGTCCACTACGTGCGCGAGGTCGTGGGGCTCACCGGCACGAACGTCGGGTGCGACACGTCGTCGTGCGGCGCGTGCAGCCTGCACCTGGATGGTGAGGCCGTGAAGAGCTGCACCGTGCTCGCTGTCCAGGCCGACGGCTCGACGATCACCACGATCGAAGGATTGGCGACCAACGGGGAGATGCACCCGATGCAGAAGGCGTTCATGGAGAACCACGCGCTGCAGTGCGGTTTCTGCACACCTGGGATGGTGATGGCCGCGACGAGCTTCCTCAGGGAGAACCCGCACCCGTCCGAGCGCGAGGTGCGAATCGGTCTCGAGGGGAACCTCTGCCGGTGCACCGGGTACCACAACATCGTGCAGGCGGTCCTCG
>JBEEGB010000460.1:0-3260 GCA_041166585.1 Acidimicrobiaceae bacterium | reverse complement strand
GGTCTTGCCGGTGCCCGTCCCGCCGGAGACGATGATGTTCAGGCGGCCTTCGATGCAGGCACGGAGGAACCGAACGCTGCGCTCGTCCAACGTCCCGAAGTTCATGAGGTCGACCGCGGTGAACGGGTCGGCGGCGAACTTGCGGATCGTGAGGAACGGCCCGTCGATGGCCAGCGGCTGGATGATCGCGTTGACTCGAGATCCGTCCGGAAGCCGGGCGTCGACCATCGGTGACGCCTCGTCGATGCGGCGTCCGACCTTCGACACGATCTTCTCGATCACCCGTCGGACGTGATCGCCGTCGACGAAACCCGACGCAACCTCGACGACCTTGCCTTCGCGCTCGATGAACAGGATGTCGGGCCCGTTGACCATGATCTCGGTGACCGAGTCGTCCTCGAGGAACTCCTCGAGGGGTCCGTACCCGATGACGTCGTTGCGGACGTCGAGGGCGAACTGCTCGAAGAGCTCGCCGTTCACCGGGGCGCCGTTCTCGCCGAACGCCGAGACGATTGCCTCCCGCAGCCGTTGCTCGAGGACCTCGTCTTCGACCCCGTCGTCGTAGAGCAACGGACCGAGGTCGCGGATGATCTGTGTGTGCACCTTGGCGTGGACGGCCGCCGGCAGGCGGTCGCGCGGCGTGGGAGGCGGCGGTGGCGGCGTGGGATGCAACGCGTCGGCGAAGTGGTTCGCCGGTGCTTCGGCTTCAGGTTCGGCGACCGGCGCGACGAGATCGTTCGACGCGTCGAAGATGCGTTGGCGGAGCCGGTTCATGGGCTGGTGCTGCTGGCGACCGCCGGGAGCGCGTTGCGGTCCGCGACCGGTGGTATGGCGCCGGGCGTCGTCTTCGGACCAACGAGCGTCACGTACAGGTCGTACTCGTGGGCGAGCAACAGGAGCCGGGCCGAGTCCTCGGGGTGGACCGCCACCGTGTACAGGCCGGTGCCCGGGTTCTTCGGAGCTTCGCTCGCGTCCTTCAAGGGTGCGAGGACATCACCGATGGCGATGATCTGGAGGTCCTGGAACACGTGCACGACGGCGGCACCGCCCGAGTCCGGGAGCCCGAGCACCGACGCGTTCGGAACCTGCACGAGCAGGTTGACGTGGTCGCCCGGGCGGATGAGATCGGAGACGGCCTTGGCCGCCTTGGCCTCGAACGACACCGCAACCGTGCCGTCGGGCAGGTTGCTGGCGAAGGTCCGAGGACCGGGCCGGCTGGTGGTGTTCGGGTCGACGAACGAGCCGGCGACGACGAGCTGGCCTCGGGCCAGACCGGCCACGGTGACGAGTCCCTTGAGCGCCTCCGGATCGAGGACGGCGGAATCGGGCCGCAACGATCGCGGCGTCTGGGCCATCGAGATGAGTCCCTGGTTCCACGCCGCGCTGAACTGCATGCCGGCGGGCACGTCCTTCGCTGCCACCATCACTTCGACCGGCTGCGAAGCCTCGACCGCCCTGGCCTGCGCGCCGCTCGCGTACCGGACGAGTCCGAAGCACGAGGCCACACCCACGACGGCGGCCAGGATGAGCACCCCGACCCGGTTCATGCTGTGGCCGCCGCGGTGGTGTCACCGTCAGAGCCGTCCAAGCCGCACAGCCGCTCGATGCGATCCCGCAGGATCGCCTCATCGAGGAGCTGGCCGACCGTGCGAACGCTCGAGCGCAACGAGGCAGTCGCGTCCTTGAGCGCCAGCACGACGCCGAGGCTCTCGGCGATGTCCACCGCCCATTGCGCCAGCTCCACGGCAGTCGAGCTCATCGGATCGACCGCGGAGAACACCTTCGCCCGCGCTTCCCACGTCTCGATCGTCGAGAGCGCGGCCTGGGCCGGCACGGTGAGCTCGTCGCTGATGAACGCGTCAGCAGCACCGAGGTCGTACAGCCTGGCCGGATCGAGGCGGGGGCCGAGGATCGCTTGCAGCCGCTGCAATGCGGCCAACGAGTCCGCGGCGCCGTCGACGTCGGGGATGCCCGCGGCTGCGAACCACCCGAGATGGCTGTTCAGCGTCATCCACGACGCGTCGATCTTCGCTCGCAGCTGCACCGTGTGACGGAGCTTGACCAGCGCCGCCTTCAGGTCAGCGACGGGTCGGCCCGATCGGGTGACCGACGCCAGGTCGGCGCGGAGTCGTTGCCGTTGCAGCGGCCGGCGCCACGGCTTGGTCGGCAGCCGCTGGACCGACTCGAGCTCCCAGACCTCTTCGGTGAACTGGAGGTAGAGCTCCGTGTGCAGCGCGCTGGCGGCCCTCACGTCCTGGCCGAGCGTGGACAAGACGACCGCGGCCGCGTGCGCGTTGGTGGGCGTCGCCCATGCGGGGTTCGGCGGCGGCGCGGCGCTGAGCTGGAGGATCGCACGCGCCAGACGCTGGAGGTCGCGCAGCACGAGGCCCGACAGATCGGTGCCGAGCGCCTCGCCCAAGTACGACACCTCGTCGAGGAGGGAGGCCGCGGCGTCTCTCGTCTCGTTGGCGAACGGGCCGAGCTCCTGGGGCAGACGCACGGGGTCGGCTTGATCGGGATCGACAGGGACGACCCCAGTGGCGAGCATCGATCGGGCCTTGAGCGCGCTGGTCGTGTAGCCCGTCGGCACGTGGATCCACCGTGGCCCGTACGTGCCGCGCAGGGCGGCGAGGTCGTCCGCGATCTGACGCCGTTGTTCGAGCGTCACCTGTCGTCGCTCGATGTCAACTGCAACTGCTGTCATGTGATGGCTCGGCTCTTGGTAGGGGTGACCGACGGTGGTCTCCCTGCATCGGGCCGGTGATCGGGTGGCTTTAGTCCATATGGCCTATGACTCAAATGGACTACGTGGACGTAGTCGCCTCGCGGTAGGGCAGCAATTGCTCCTGGCGTCGGGGGCGCTCTCCGTGGCGCAACCGCAGCGTGGCAACGTGGCGCGCCCTCCACCGCCGATGGAATTCGGGGTCGAGCTCGGCGGCCGCGCGTTCGTAGTCCGCCTGCGCCGCCTCCCAGATCGAGCAGATGGTGTGCACCTTGGCGGCGGTGCGCAGCTGCACCGGTTCGGCGGCCATGCCGGTGAGCAGATGGTGCAACGCCGCGGCGTCGTCCCTGCCCGCGGCGGCCTCGGACGCGTCGTTCCCCTGGTCGAGCGCGACCGCGACAGCGTGCTCGAGGAGCTCGACGACGGCCGCCGTGTACCGAAGCATCCCGGCGGCGTACGGCGGAAGGCTCGAGTTCGTCCGGTTCGTGAGGAGCGTGTTGTCCACCCATGGGATGAGCTCGTCAGACGCCGGGCGGGC
>JBEEGB010000459.1:0-3677 GCA_041166585.1 Acidimicrobiaceae bacterium | reverse complement strand
GCCACGCAACCAGCCCCCGCGCCCCCGCCGCCGCCGATCAAGCCCGATCCGCCCTACGTGCGCGCCGCGAAGGAGCGCAAGCGCATCCCGTTCTGGGCGATGCCCGTGCTGATGCTGCTGCCGATCTGGGCCTTCCTCTACGCCAACACGCTCGAGACCCCGCCCGCCCAGGGCCCGCTCGCCAGGGGCGCAGCGATCTACACCGCTCAGTGCCAGAGCTGCCACCAGGCCGGTGGTGTGGGCCAGGGCAACAGCTTCCCAGCGCTCACCAACGGCGACACCGAGCTGACGTTCCCCGACTACAAGGACCAGCTCGCGTGGGTCAAGATCGGCGCTGCCGGCCATGCCGACACGGGCGTCTACGGCGACCCCAACCGCCCGGGCGGCCAGCGCAAGCTGACCGACTTCTCGGGGGCGATGCCCGGCTTCGGCTCGGTGCTGACCGACGTCGAGATCGCCGACGTGGTCCGGTACGAGCGCGAGGTGCTCTCGGGCGGCCAGCCGGAGCCGGAGCTGGTGGCCCTCACCGGCGGTCCCTGACGTGCTCGCACGTCAGGCCGACCGAGCGAGCGCCAGCTCGTCGGGCGCCGATGGGTGTGGGGCGCAGCCCCACAGAGAGTGCTGAACGACACCCGTCTCGACGTCCTGGTCGTCGGCGGCGGACCTGCCGGCGCAGCGACGGCGTTCTGGTTGGGCCGAGCGGGTCACGACGTGCTCGTCGTCGAGCGCAAGTCGTTTCCGCGTGAGAAGACGTGCGGTGACGGGCTCACACCCCGAGCCGTGCACCAGCTGCAGGAGATGGGGCTCACCGACGCGCTGCAACGCTTCCACCGCTACGACGGGCTGCGCGCCATCGCCCACGGCATCAGCCTCGAGCTGACCTGGCCCGAGCACCCCGTGTACCCGTCCTACGGCTACGTGGTGCGCCGCCGCGACCTCGACGAGCTCGTGGCCGAGCGAGCCGTCCAGGCTGGCGCGACGGTGCGCGACGGCTGCGAGGCCGTGGCACCGATCGTGGAGGGTGGTCTCGTGCGCGGGGCACTCGTGAAGGACAAGGCCACCGGCCTCACCGAGGAGGTGCGGGCGCGGTACGTGGTCGTCGCGGACGGCGCCAACTCGCGGTTCGGTCGCGCGCTCGGCACGTCGCGAAACCGTTCGTTCCCGCAGGGCATGGCCATCCGCGGGTACTACGAGAGCCCGCTGCACGCCGAGCCGTGGATCGAATCGGCCCTCGACGTGCGAGACCGCAACGGCAACAGCCTGCCCGGCTACGGATGGATCTTCCCCGTCGGTGACGGGACGATCAACGTCGGCATCGGCCTGCTCTCCACCTTCCGCGACTGGAAGAGCGTCAACACGTCCAAGCTCATGGACGAGTTCGCGGCCACGGCTCCCGAGTACTGGGGCATCACCCCCGAGGGCTCGACCGGTCCGCCGACCGGCGGACGGTTGCCGATGGGCGCTTCCGTGTCGCCGAACGTCGGCCCCACGTGGGTGCTCGTCGGCGACGCGGCCGGCACGATCAACCCGTTCAACGGCGAAGGCATCGACTACGCGTACGAGACCGGTCGCATCGCGGCTGGGCTGCTCGACGAGGCGCTCACCACCGGCGACGGGATGGCGTTGCAGCGCTACCCCCACCTGCTCGAGGAGGAGTACGGCCTCTACTTCAAGGTGGCGAGGCTGTTCGCGAAGGTGATCGGCAACCCCGCGCTGCTCGGGCAGCTCACGCGGGTGGGCATGCAGTCGCGGACGTTGATGGAGTGGGTGCTGCGGATCATGGCCAACCTGCTGCGCCCGGACGAGCTGGGACCGGCAGAGGCGGCCTACAAGGCGATCGCCGCCATCGTCCGCGCCGTGCCCGAGCCCGGCGCGGCGTGACGGTGTCCGCCTAGCTTTCTTCTGACGTCAGCGCGCCCTCATCAGCGTCGCTGTCGGCATCGTCGGCGGGCGCGGCTGCGACCTCGGCGGCGGTGTCCTTGCGGACCTTGGTGAGGATCCAGATGCCGGTGGGGATCAAGGCGACGCACATCCACTGCGCGCCGGTGAGGCCGAGCACGGTGTTGTCGTTGACCCGCAGGAAGTCGCTCAGCCCACGAGCGATGCCGTAGTAGAGGCAGAAGACGCCGATCAGCGTGCCGGGGGCCGGTCGGCGCCGCTGCACCACCGCGAGGATGCCGAACAGCACGACCAGGAAGATGAGCTCGTAGATGGCGGTGTTGTGGAACGTGTCCCCGATGAGCAGCCGGTGGTTCGGCCCGAGCGTGTCTTCGCGGACAGAGCCGCCGTCGTAGCGAACGGCGAGCAGGAAGCTGGACATCTTCCCGAAGTGCTCACCGACCGAGATGCAACCGACGCGACCGAAGGCCAAGCCGATGGTCAGGCCATACGCGTAGCCGTCGAGGTTCGACCACCGCACCGCCCTCGTCCACTGGCGGAAGGTCGGGATGCCGACGAGCACGGCGGCGATGAACCCCCCGGAGAACTGCAGCCCGCCCTTCCACACCGCGATGAGGTCGAGCGGAGAGTGGATCTGGCTGAAGTGTGAGATGTCCCACGTGATCCTGGCGCCGATGACCCCCGCGACGACCAGGCGCGTCGCGAGGCGGTACGTGTCGTCGCGCACGACGCCGGTGTGGCGCTCGATGTAGCGGCCGGCGACGAAGGCGCCCATGAGCACGCCGAGCCCGACCATGAGCCCGAACGTCCGCAGCTGGATCGGCCCGAGGCTGATCTCCGGGAACGTCTTGTAGGGGATGACGGCCAGCACCCGGGGCAGCGTACTGGGCGCGGGAATCGGCCTTTCCTCGCCGTCCTCAGCTGACGGGGTGCTCGCCTGGGGCGAGGGGTTCGCGCCAGCCGCCGACGTCGGCGGCGAGGCGGTCCGCCTCGGAAGGGCCCCACGTGCCCTTGTAGTACGGGCTCGTGGGCGGCGGATTGCTGACGACCTTGTCGACGATGCGCCACTGCTCCTCGAGCGCGTCCGCCCGCCCGAAGCGCCGGGCGTCACCCTCCATCGCGTCCTCTAGGAGGCGCTGGTAGGCCTCCGCCCTGCGACCGAACACCTTGTCGTACTGCACCTCGAGGTTGACCGGCTTCGTCGTGAGCTCGTCGCCGGGAGCCTTCGCTTGGAGGTGGAGCATGATGCCGTCGTCGCCGCCGAGGCGGAAGCGCAGGTAGTTCGACTCGGGGGCGCGCGAGCCGGCCGTCGAGAAGAGCAGCCTCGGTGGTGCCTTGAACTCGACGATCGCCTCGGTGGCCGTGACGGGCATCGCCTTTCCCGCACGGATCAGCCACGGCACGCCGGCCCAACGCCACGACTCGATCTCGAACCTCGTCGCCACGAACGTCTCCGTGTCGGAGCTCGGGTCGACGCCTTCTTCTCCCCGGTAGCCGCGGTACTGGCCGCGACTCGTCCGGTGCGGATCGAAGGTGTCGATCTGTCGGAACAGCTTCACCTTCTCGTCGTGCAGCGCCGTCGCCGTCGAAGACGATGGTGGCTCCATGGCCAGCAGCGCGACGATCTCGAGCAGGTGGTTCTGCACGACATCGCGCAGCGCACCGACCTGGTCGTAGAACTTGCCCCGGCCCTGCACGTCGAACGCCTCGGCCATCGTGATCTGCACGGAGTTGATGAAGTTGCGGTTCCACAGCGGCTCGAGCATGGAGTTGGCGAA
>JBEEGB010000458.1:0-8464 GCA_041166585.1 Acidimicrobiaceae bacterium | reverse complement strand
CGGGCGGCGACGGAGTGGCTGCTGGTTGCGGCGGGTACCACTTCCCGTCAGACGCGAGCCACCATCCTGCACCTTGCGAAACTTCACTCATCCAGCCACGCTCCCTGACCTCGAACGGCTATCAGTGCGAGGACGCTACGACACCGCACGCGGTGCGCGCTCAGATCACCGCCACACGTACGCGGCACCGTTCGGGCGCCCCTCACCAGCACCCGATTCGTCGGGCCAACGTTGCCTCCATCGCCTATGCCCGTCCTATTGCCGGGGACCGAAGTGGACGAGAACAACGGTCGTTCGACCGGTGCGGGCAGCGTCTGACCGGGCTTGGTGGTGGGCGCACACAGACTCGAACTGTGGACCTCTGCCGTGTGAAGGCAGCGCTCTGACCAACTGAGCTATGCGCCCTTAGGGACCGAGCACGTTACCGCAGCGCCCCCGCCACTCGGGACTCAGGCGTAGGTGCGCAGCTCGACACGGTTGCCAGCGGGGTCGCGCACGTAGAGACCTCGGCCCTGGCCGCGCGCCCCGAACAGGTCGGCCGGGCCCATCTCCACCTCGAAGCGGCCCGACGCAGCGAGCTCTTCGAGGTCGACACCTTCGAGCACGAGCGCGATGTGGTTGACGTTCTCGCCGGTGCGCTCGCCTTCCAACAGGTCGATGAGCGTGCCCTCGCTCACGCGCAGGGACACGAACGGCACCTTTCCCGCGCGCCACTCCTCCACCCGGAGCGGCTCGAGGCCGAGCTCGTCGCGGTACCACGCCAGCATCCCCTCGACGTCGGGCACGGTCCACACGACGTGGTCGATCCCGGTGGTTCGCACCTTCACACCTCCACGCAGAGAACGGTCACTCCGGCCTGGCCCACCACCGGCTCGGTCCCTGCGGGGCACGACTCGGACGGCAGAATCTCCGTCACGACCGTACGGGCTCCAGGAGTGTCGCACGGCGCCTGTGCGACCGAGGACGAGCCGACCGCGACGCACCTCGTGGCCCCGCTGCTCGTGATGGGAGCGTGCTTCTTCGTCCCACCGGTGGCGGCGTACGCGGTGAAGATGAAGATGCCGACCAGCACGACCACGAGCGCGATCCAAGGCAGCGCGCGGATCAAGCGGACCGTGGGGTCGATGATCTCCAGCTCTTCGGGCACGGTGCCGTCCGAGCGGCTGATGAAGCGGTCATCGTCCACGAACGTCGGCCCGCCGAGATCCCGGTCGTAGCGCCGGCGCCGTCCAGCATCGCCGAGGACGCGCCACGCCTCGGTGAGCTCTTGCATCGATCGCTCGGCTTCGTCGCGTGCTCGTGGCCCGGCATCGATGTGGCGGTCGGGATGAAGGACCCGGGCCCGGTCGAGATAGGCACGGCGCAGCTCTCCCGCGGTTGCTGCTCGAGGCACCCCGAGCACCTCGTAGTGAGTTCGGGCCACGATGCGAACCTACCGCCAAGCACGTCGGTGGCCGATACCGGTCCTCGGCACGGCTCGGCCCCTATGTTCATCTCATGCCGAAGCGGTCGTGGTGGGGATGGGGCTGGGAGGACGAGGCGCTCGACGCATCGACCCGGGCCAAGCTGGCGAAGGCCATCGGTGGCCGGTTCGGCTGGGCCGATGTCGATGTCCGGCAGCCCATCGCCCTCGAAGCGCTCGAGCTGCGCTCACCTCGGGTGTCGGCGCCGTCCGCGCTCGCAGAGATCTGCTCGACCACGGCGTTCGATCGCGCCTCCCACACGTACGGCAAGTCGTACCGTGACGTCGTCCGTGGGTTCCACGGCGACCTTCCCCGTCCGCCGGATGCCGTGGTGTTCCCACGCGATGAGGCTGATGTCGTCGCGGTGCTCGACTGGTGCGCGTCGGCGAACATCGTCGCCGTCCCCTATGGGGGTGGCTCGTCGGTCGTCGGCGGTGTCGAGGGCGGCCTCAACGAGGACAGCCACAGCGGCTGGGTGTCCATCGATCTCACCGCGCTCGACCGCGTGCTCGAAGTCGACGCGTTGTCGCGCGCCGCTCGCATCCAAGGCGGTGCGCTCGGGCCGGTGCTGGAAGAACAGCTCCGACCGCACGGCTACACGTTGCGCCACTTCCCGCAGTCGTTCGAGTTCTCGACGCTCGGCGGCTGGTTGGCCACTCGCTCGGGCGGTCACTACGCCAGCGTGTACACCCACATCGACGACCTGACCGAGTCGATCCGCACGGTGACCGGCGCGGGTGTGCTCGAGTCGCGCCGGCTGCCTGGCTCAGGGGCCGGACCGTCGCCCGACCGGATGCTGCTCGGCTCGGAGGGCACGCTCGGCATCATCACCGAGGCGTGGATGCGGGTGCAGGACCGCGTGCGGTTCAAGGGCTCTGCCGGGGTCCACTTCCGCTCGTACGCCGACGGCGTCGCCGCCGCGTGGGCTGTGTCGCAGTCCGGGCTGTTCCCGACGAACTGCCGGTTGCTCGACGCGGGCGAGGCCATGATCGCCGCCGGTGTCACCGACGGCACCGCCCTCCTCGTGCTCGGCTTCGAGTCGGCCGACCACCCTGTCGATACGTGGATCGAGCGTGCGGTCGAGCTCGCTCGTGACCACGGCGGAGAGGTGCCCGACGGCATCTCGCTCTCGGCGCCGTCCACCGATCGCGAGGCGTCGGGCGCTGGACGCGAGGGAGTCGTTGGCGCATGGCGCAACAGCTTCCTGCGCGCGCCCTATGGCCGCGACGCGCTCGTGGCGATGGGCGTCATCGTCGAGACGTTCGAGACCGCGTGCACGTGGTCAGCCTTCCAGGACCTCCACGCCGGCGCAACAGCTGCCGTCGAGGCCGCGCTCGTGGACATCTGTGGCGGCGGGTGGGTCACGTGCCGGTTCACCCACATCTACCCCGACGGGCCGGCGCCCTACTTCAGCGTCACCGCCCCTGGTCGGTTCGGCTCGGAGCTGTCGATGTGGGCCGAGATCAAGTCCGCCGCCGCCGACGCCCTCCTCGCCCACGGCGGCACCATCACCCACCACCACGCCGTCGGCCGCGACCACCGTCCTTGGTACGACAAGCAGCGCCCCGACCTGTTCGCGACCGCGCTCCGAGCCGCGAAGCGCGAGCTCGACCCGGCCAGCATCCTCAACCCCGGCGTCCTCCTCGACCCCTGACGCCTCCCCCACCGCCGAACTTCGGCGCGAGACGGTGTGATCACACCGTCTCGCATCCAACATTCGCTCTGGGGTGATCAGCCGTCGGGGGTGAAGGTGCCGCCGGTGCGCCAGTACTGGCCGGCGTCGCGGTCGAGGAAGCCGTCGTCCACGAGGTGGCGGCGCAGGGCGGCGTAGTCGTCGTGCCAGCGGAGCAGGACGGCGTTGACCTCGGCCTCGGAGTAGCGACGGCCGGGCTCGAACTGCTGGGCCAGCATGTCGAGGAGGACGAGTCGCTTGCCGTGGTGAGCAGGGATGGAGGTCAGCCGGCCGTCGCGCACGAACGATCGGATCACCTTCGCCGCGTCGGGCGGCGCGCCCGGCATCTCCTCGGCGTCCAGCGCGGGAGCAGCAGCGCGCGCCGCAAGCGCGAACGCCTCTTCGACCAGGAAGTAGGAGCCATCATCGCTGCGGACGACGAGCTCGGCATCGACGAGCCGGTTGCGCGCGGTGACCGTCGTCCACGTGTCGAGCCCGGTCAGCTGTTTGATGTCGTCGACGCGTGACCCGCCGAGCACCAATGCCGCAACGACGCGTCGCCGTTGCGGCTCGGCGAGCAACCCGACGAGCGTGCCGGCGTCGAGCACGGCGCTAGTAGCCCGCGGCGGGGTCGACCAGTCCGAGCAGCGGCTCGTCGGCGGACCAGCGCCGGATGTTCTCCGTGATCCGGCGAGCGAGCAGGGGCAACGCCATCTCGGGTGTGTTCCCGGTGTGCGGCGTGATGATGCAGCTCGGCAACGTCCACAGCGGGTGACCGTCCGGCAGAGGCTCCGGGTCGGTGACGTCCAGGGCGGCGCCGCCGATGCGACCTTCTCGCAGGACGTCCACCAGATCGTCGGTCACGACGTGTCCGCCGCGAGCCACGTTCACCAACCAGCCGCGCTCGTGCATCCGCTCGAGCTGGGGCCGAGCGATGATGCCCCGCGTCTCGGGCGTCAACGCCAACGCGAGGACGACGCCGAGCGCGCCGTCGAGTGCCTCATCGAGCTCGGCTGTCTCGACGACGCGCGCCGCGCCGGCCATCGACTCCACCCGACGGCGCACGACCGTGACGTCAGCCCCGAACGGGCCGAGCATGCGCAGGAACGACTCGGTGATCCCGCCGCCGCCCAGCACGACGACCTTGGCGCCGAGCAGGTTCGTGCCCTCGGGCCCCGACCAACCCGTCGCCCGCGCGTACGGCCCCAGATGGCGCAGCCCGGCGAGCAGCAGCGTGAGCGCGTGCTCGGCGACCGGCTCGGCGTAGACGCCCTTCGCGCACGTCCACACGAGCGATGGGTCGAGCACGTCCACGTAGGGCTCGATGCCGGCGTACGGCAGCTGCACCCAGCGAACCCCGGACGCCTCACCGTGGAGCAGCGCGTCGAGCTCCTTCGGCTGGTTCGTCTCTGCCCACACCAACGCCTCGGCGTCAGCGGGGTCCACGAGCTCGCCACCCCCTTCCCGAACCGCGTCGGCCAACCAGCCGCGCACGCCGGCAGGGGCGACGGCGACGCGGGGGGAAGGCACGGCGGAGAAACTAGCGAGCCGACCAACGACCGAAGGCTCTGCTATGCCTGGTCACCTACGACCGGAGGTGAGATGCCCGCGCCGACCTGGGACTTCGACGACATCCAAACGAAGGCCAAGCGCCACCTCTGGATGCACTTCAGCAGGCTCGCCGCGTACGCCGACAAGGACATCCCGGTTATGGTGCGGGGCGAAGGCGTCAACGTCTTCGACCAACACGGTCGGCGCTACCTCGACGGGCTGTCCGGCCTGTTCGTGGTGCAAGCGGGCCACGGCCGAACGGAGCTGGCCGATGCCGGACGGGACCAGGCCGCGGAGCTCGGCTACTTCCCGCTCTGGGGCTACGTCCATCCACCCGGTGCCGAGCTCGCGGCCCGCATCGCCGAGCTCGCGCCCGGCGATCTGAACCGTGTCTTCTTCACGAGCGGCGGCAGCGAAGCCGTCGAGTCGGCCTGGAAGCTGGCGCGGGCCTACTTCAAAGCAATCGGGCAACCGGGTCGCCACAAGGTGATCTCCCGCAACCTGTCGTACCACGGCACGACGATGGGAGCGCTCGCCATCACCGGCTTGCCTGCCATCAAGGCTGCGTTCGAGCCGGTCATGCCCGGCGCGGTGCACGTCGCGAACACCAACCGCTTCCGCTCCGCGTTCCCGCCCGAGGTCACCGCCGACGATGACCGGTTCGGCATCGCCTGCGCGGACGCGATCGAGCAGGCGATCGTGATGGAGGGGCCCGACACGGTCGCCGCCGTCTTCCTCGAACCGCTGCAGAACACGGGTGGCTGCTTCCCGCCACCTCCCGGCTACTTCCGCAGGGTGCGAGAGATCTGCGACCGCCACGGTGTGCTGCTCGTCTCGGACGAGGTGATCTGCGCCTGGGGTCGTCTGGGCTCGATGTTCGGTGCCGAGCGCTACGGCTACCTGCCCGACATGCTCACGTTCGCCAAGGGGATCACCTCGGGCTACGCGCCGCTCGGCGGTGTGGTGTGCCGCGACTTCCTGGCCGAACCGTTCCTGCAAGGGGCCGCGAGCTTCGCCCACGGGATCACGTTTGGTGGCCACCCGGTGTCGTGCGCGGTCGGCATCGCCAACCTCGACCTGCTCGAACGAGAGGGCATCATCGGTCACGTGCAACGCAACGCGCCCGAGCTGCGTCGCCGCATCGAGTCGTTGCGCGACCTCCCCATCGTCGGCGACGTCCGCGGCGACGGCTACTTCCTGGCCATCGAGCTCGTGAAGGATCCCGACGACCACTCGGTGCGCTTCGAGCCCTCCGAGCGCGAGGCGCTGATCAAGGGCTTCGTCGCCCCTCGCCTGTTCGAGGCCGGACTCATCTGCCGTGCCGACGACCGTGTCGATCCCATCGTGCAGCTCGCTCCGGTGCTGCTGTGCGGCCCCGAGGAGTTCGCCGAGATGGAGACGACGCTGCGGACCGTGCTCACCGACGCCTCGAAGCAGCGGGTGTAGCGATGTCGCTCGTCGTCGGGGTCCCCGCTGAGGTCAAGAACAGCGAGCACCGCGTCGCCATCACGCCCGACGGCGTGCGGGAGCTGGCGCAGCACGGCGTCCGCGTCCTCGTGCAGTCAGATGCCGGGCTCGGGGCCGCGATCACCGACGCCGAGTACCGCGCCGCTGGGGCCGAGATCGTCGCTGAGGCGGCCGACGTGTGGGCCCGCTCTGAGCTCATCTGCAAGGTGAAGGAGCCTCAGGAGTCCGAGGCGGGCTTCCTGCGCGCCGACCTCGTGCTCTTCACGTACCTGCACCTCGCCGCCTACCCGGATGTGGCAAAGGCGCTGTTGGCGTCGGGGTGTGCTGGCGTCGCGTACGAGACGGTGCAGCTCGAATCGGGGGCGCTCCCGCTGCTCGCGCCGATGAGCGAGGTCGCGGGGCGGCTGGCCACCCAGGTCGGTGCCCACTTCCTCGAGAAGGAGAACGGCGGCCGAGGTGTGCTGCTCGGCGGCGCCCCCGGCGTTCGTCCGGCGCGGGTGGTGGTGCTCGGGGCCGGCAACGTGGGCTGGAACTCGGCGTGGATCGCGGCAGGCATGGAGGCCGAGGTCGTGCTGCTCGACAAGAACCTCGATCGCCTCCGCTGGGTCGACCAGATCCACCGTGGCCGCATCATGACGCTGGCGTCGAACCGCGGGACGGTGGAGCGCAGCGTGGCCGAGGCCGACCTCGTGATCGGTGCCGTCCTCGTTCCCGGAGGGCGGGCACCCACGGTGATCACCGAGGACATGATCGAGGCGATGAAGCGCGGGTCGGTGTTGGTCGACGTCGCCATCGACCAAGGCGGGTGCATCGAGGGCATTCGGGAGACCACGCACACCGATCCGGTGTACGTCCGGCACGGCGTCATCCACTACGCGGTCGGAAACATCCCGGGTGCCGTGCCGCACACGTCCACCTACGCGTTGACGAACGCGACGCTCCCCTACCTGCTCGAGCTCGCGACGCTCGGCCTGGCCGAGGCGTGCCGCCGTGACCCCGCCCTGGCCCACGGGGTGAACACGCTGCACGGCAAGATCACCCACCCCGCCGTCGCGGAGGCACTCGGTCGCGAGCCGGCCCCGCTCGACCAGCTGCTCGGCGGGTAGCGCGGCCATGGGGTTTGCGGGACGGGGGAACGGTCTGCGCACGATCGGATGGTGACCGGCCACCCATCGATCGAAGACAGCGAAGACGCGCTGCTCGAGGGTGGCAGGCCGATCGGGGCCGGCACCGCCCTGTCCGCCCTGAAGCACCGGACCTTCCGCATCGTGTTCATCGGCGCGTTCGCCTCGAACGTCGGCTCATGGATGCAGAACGCGATCCTCGGGGCGTATGCGTACACGCTCACCGGCAGCGCCAGCTTCGTCGGCTTGCTGGTGTTCGCGCAGCTCGGCCCGTCGCTGCTGCTCTCCGTCGTTGGCGGATGGATCGCGGACGTGGTCGACCGGCGTCGCCTGCTCATCTGGGTGTCGATCGAGCAGCTGGTCTTCTCGCTGGGTCTGGCCTTCATCACGACGTCGAGCCACCCGTCACGACTCGGGATGTTCGCCATGGTCCTCGCCGTCGGGATCGGCCAGTCCCTCTACGCCCCTGCGTACAGCGCCATCCTCCCGGGTCTCGTCGGGCGCCGCGACCTGGCTGGAGCGATCTCGCTGAACTCGGCGCAGATGAACGGCTCCCGGGTGATCGGGCCCGTCATCGGTGGGCTCGTGCTCAACGCCTACGGACCGGCCTGGGTGTTCGCGGGCAACGCGGTCACCTACCTGTTCGTCGTGCTCTCGCTGTTCGTCGTCGTCCTCCCGCCGCCGGCGGCGTTCGCCTCGGCCGGATCGCGTGGGCTGCGCCAGCTCACGGTCGGGTTGCGGGTGGCCCAGAACGACAAGGTGGTGGGGCGTTGCCTCGTGGTCATCTTCGCGTTCAGCGCGTTCGCGTTGACCTTCGTGGGGCAGCTCTCGGTGGTCGCCGAGCGCAACTTCGGCATCAAGGCCGACTCCGCCGGCTACGGCCTGCTGTACGGCACGTTCGGCGTCGGGGCGTTGCTCGGCGCGCTGTCGATCGGCACGGTGCTGGCGCGCAGCTCCAAGGCGAAGGTCGTGCGGGTGGCCATGCTCGGCTACGCCGTGACGTTGGCGGTGTTTGCGCTCGTTCGGACGCCTGCCCTTGCGTTCGTGGTCGTCGCTGTCCTGGGCTTCTTCTACTTCGCCATGATCACGTCGGTGTCGACCTTGTTGCAGGATCGTCTCGACGACTGCTTCCGAGGCCGGGTGTTGGCGTTGTGGATCATGGGATTCGGCGGGACCTTCGGCCTCGG
>JBEEGB010000457.1:0-3485 GCA_041166585.1 Acidimicrobiaceae bacterium | reverse complement strand
CGCCGATGGTCAAGGGCAACCGCGAGCTCATCGCCGGTCTGGCCGACGACCCGACCTTCGGCATGACGGTGATGCTCGGCGTGGGCGGCATCCTCGCCGAAGCGGTGGCCGACGTCTCGTTCCGCCTCGTGCCGATCTCACGTGTCGACGCGGAGGACATGATCGACGACCTCGTCACCCAGCGGTTGCTCGGCCCGTTCCGGGGTGAGCCGGCCGTCGACCGTGAGCGGCTCGTCGCCGTGCTGGTCGGTCTCTCGAAGGCGGCCGAGGCGAACCCCGACCTCGTCAGCGCAGACCTGAACCCGCTGATCATCGTCGACGGCGCGCCCGTCGCCGTGGACGCACTGGTGGAGCTCAGGGCATGAGGCCGTCGAACGAGCAGTTCGGCGCCCTGTTCGACCCCAAGGGCGTGATCGTCGCCGGTGCCTCCACCCACCCCGGCAAGTTCGGCTTCGTGGCGCTCCACAACCTGCTCGCCGCGGGCTACAAGGGCAACGTCTTCGCCACCAACCTCGAGGGAACACCGGTGCTCGGCATCGACACGGTCGCCGATGTCGACGACCTGCCCGCGGGCGAGGCCGACCTCGTGTTCGTGTGCACGCCGGCGAAGGCCAACCCCGAGCTGCTGCGCAAGTGCGCGGCCAAGGGCGTGCGCGCCGCGTTCATCACCAGCGCCGGCTACGGCGAGGCGGGGCCGGAGGGCAAGCAGGCCCAGGACGAGCTCGTCGCGCTCGCAGCCGAGCTGGGCATCCTGCTGGCCGGTCCGAACGGGCAGGGCGTCATCTCCACGCCGGCCGGCATGTGCGCCCAGATCGTGGCGCCGTACCCGCCACCGGGGCGCATCGGGATCGCCAGCCAGTCCGGCAACTTCGTGTCCTCGTTCAACAACTACGCGACGCACTACGGCATCGGGGTGAGCCGCGCCGTGAGCGCAGGTAACGCCGCGGCCGTGACGGTCCCCGACTACCTCGACTTCTACGCGGACGATCCCGAGACGGATGTCGGCCTCGCCTACGTCGAGGGCATCGCCGACGGGCGTGCGTTCTTCGAGCGCCTCGAGTCGATCAGCCGCCGGATGCCGCTCGTGCTCGTGAAGGGCGGCGCGTCCGATGTCGGAGCCCGCGCCGCGGCGAGCCACACCGGCAGCCTGGCCAGCGATGACCGGGTGTTCGACGGCATGTGCCGTCAGGCCGGTGTCACCCGCGCCGCGTCGATCGAAGAGGCGTACGAAGCCGCGGCGACGTTCGCCACCCAACCGCTGCCCAAGGGTCCGAACGTCTGCGTGGTGTCGACGGCCGGCGGTTGGGGTGTCGTCACCGCCGACGCCATCAGCCGGACGCGCGGCATCCAGCTGCTGCCGCTCCCTGACGATCTCAAGGCGGAGCTCGACGCCCACCTCCCGCCGCGGTGGAGCCGCAACAACCCGATCGACATGGCCGGAGGGGAGACGAAGGACACCATCCCGACCGTCCTCGAGATCGCCGCCCGCCATCCTGCGGTCGATGCCGTGATCTTCCTCGGCATGGGCATCCAGGGGAACCAGGCCCGCATGGAGAAGGCCGGGCCGTTCTACCCCGACCACGGCCTCGAGCGCATCGTCGGCTACCACGAGCGCCAGGACCGGCGCTTCACCGAGACCGCAG
The DNA here is from genome assembly GCA_041166585.1 of Acidimicrobiaceae bacterium. Lineage (GTDB taxonomy): Bacteria > Actinomycetota > Acidimicrobiia > Acidimicrobiales > JACDCH01 > JBEEGB01. The sequence continues at coordinate 1,842 of JBEEGB010000457.1, read as the reverse complement.
CCGCGATCTCCGCCGAGGTCGGCAAGCCCGTGCTGACCGCCACCGAGCTGGCGATGACCGACCCGTCCAACCCAGCGGTGCTGGGATGCCGTGACAGTGGCCGCCTCTGCTACGCGTCCGCCAACCGCGCGGTCACCGCGATGGCGCACCTCTGGCAGCACGCCCGCTGGCGTGAGCGCCGCGGGCTCGGCTGACATCGTTCGCGTGAGCGAGGGTCGCCGGCTGCCGCGCTTGGCCGTCCCGATCGCTCTCGTCATCGTGGCGGTGACGGCGGCCGCCTTCGCGGTCCAAGCCGAGAAGGCGGGCTCGGCGCCACGAGCGATCGGTGCTCGCTCACCGGTCACGCCGGTCCTCTCTGCTCGTCGCGTCCCCGACATCATCGCCGCGCCGGTCGCCGATCGCCGGCTCGTCGCGAAGCTCATCGACCTCGCGTCGCGGACACCGGGAGCGAGCTGCCTCACCGTCCACGCAGGAGGTCGAGAGGTGTTCGCGTCGAACCCCACCCTGCCGCTGAGCCCTGCTTCGGTGGAGAAGCTGGTCACCGCGCAGGCCGCGCTCGAGCTGCTCGGCCCGGACACGACGCTGCACACCTCCGTGCGCGCCTCGGGCGCCGTGAACGGTGGCGTGGTCGAGGGCAACCTCGCGCTCGTCGGCGGTGGCGACCCGCTGCTCATGACCGACGCGTACGCACAGAGCTTTCGTCACGTCCCGACCGAACGGACGAGCGTCGAGTCACTCGCCGACCGCATCGTCACTGCGGGAGTACGAGAGGTGCGCGGCAGCGTGGTCGGCGACGACAGCCGCTACGACAACGTCCACTACCTCTCGGTCTGGCCGTCGCGGTTCGTCACCGCGGCCGACATCGGTCCGATGACGGCGCTGCTCGTCGACGACGGGTTCGAGGTGTTCCCTCCGTCGCCCGATCTACGCCTGCCCAAGACGACGGCGGCCGCGGACCCGGCCGCGCTCGCAGCCAGCCGTCTGCAGGCGGCGCTCGTGGCCAGGGGCGTCACCGTCGCCGCGCCAGCAGCCTCGGGTCGAGCACCCGACGGCGCCAAGGAGATCGCGTCCATCGACTCGGCGCCGATCAAGGCCATCGTGGCGGAGATGCTGCGCGAGAGCGACAACGAGGCAGCCGAGCTGCTGACCAAGGAGATCGGGCTGCAGAAGGGCGGTGCCGGGACGACGGAGGCCGGCATCGCCGCGATCACCGAGCTGCTTCGCGCCAGCGGCCTGCCGGTCGACGGCACCACCCAGGTCGACGGATCCGGGCTCGCGACCCAGGACCAGAAGACCTGCGCCCTCATCCAGGCGATCCTCGACAAGGAGACCCCGTCGTCACCGATCGTCTCGGGTCTGCCTGTCGCGGGTCAGACCGGAACGCTCGAGAAGCGGTTCCTCGACAACCCGGCCGCCGGTCGACTGCGGGCGAAGACGGGCTCGCTGAACCAGGTGACCGCGCTCGCGGGGTTCATCGACACGATCCCGGGCGCGACCCTCAGCTTCACCTACGTGATCAACCTGACCGCGCCGACCAAGGTGACGACTGACGACGTCAACCTCGAAGAGCAGCTCGGCAGCATCCTCGTCACGTACCCCGAAGGCCCCGATCTCGCGGCGCTGGGTCCTGTCCCACCATGAGCGAGCTCCCGATGTTCCCGTTGGGGACCGTTTTGTTCCCCTCGGTGTTCTTGCCGTTGCACGTGTTCGAGCCTCGGTACCGGGAGATGACGCGGCACTGCCTCGACACGCAGCGTGAGTTCGGTGTCGTGCTCATCGAGCGAGGGAGCGAGGTCGGCGGCGACGACGTCCGCACGCAGGTGGGCACCGTCGCGAGGATCG
>JBEEGB010000456.1:0-3394 GCA_041166585.1 Acidimicrobiaceae bacterium | reverse complement strand
ACGTCGTCGACGGCTTCGTCGACCTGGCGGTCCGAGCCGCGCAACGCGGGCCGGTTCGCTTCGTCGTCCACGGCCCGACGCAGCACGTGATCGACAGCGACGGCCGTCGCGAGCGGTTGCTCGCCGCCGGCGTCGAGCTCGTCGACCTCGCGGCCCATGCGGACTTCGTGCGCTGGCTGGCGGCGGCGCGCTTCGTGATCACCGACGGCGGGAGCATCCAAGAGGAGTGCGCGCTGCTCGGCGTGCCGACGTTGCTGTGGCGAGCGCGCACCGAGCGACCCGACGGCCTGGACGCGAACGTCGTGCTGTCGCGCTACGACGTCGATCTCGCGAGGCGCTTCATCGCCGATGCCGAGGCATGGCGGCGACCTTCAATGCTGAGCGCGGAAGGTGTCAGCCCGGCGTCGGAGATCGTCGACGTGCTGCTGGCTGAGCTCGCTCGAGCAGACGGTCGAGGGCCAGGCCGTTGACGCGCTCCGCGACACGTAGCCGATCGCATGCCTCTCGCACCGCGTCTCCGCGCTCGATCACCTCGGGGACGAGCAGCGCCAACGACGCCATCCCCTCTGCGCTCCACGGCACGAGCGTCGCGCCGTGACCGAGCTCGGCCGCCAGCGCGGCCACCTTCGGGCTGTAGCCGACGAGCACCGCGGGGCGACCGGCGAGGGCGGCGGCGACCGCGGCGTGGTAGCGCATGGCCACGACGACACGCGCCGACGCAACCTCGTCGAGGACCGTCTCCAGCGTCGGCAGCACCACCTCGGCCCCATGACGCGAACGCGCCACAACGGAGTGGAGCAGTGATGCATCGCGCACGGGGTCGAACGCGATGAGCCGAACCGTGAGCCCCGTCGCGTCCACGAGCTGGTCGACGGCAGATGCCGCCGCCGCGACGAACCACTCGGGGCTCGACGCGCGGTGCCATCCCACAGGTAGACGACCGCCGCCGCCTCCCCACGTCCGGAGGCAGAGCGCGATCGCGTCCCGTGGAGCGGTGTCGCGAGCCGGCAACCCAAACGCGAGGTCCGCGCCCACGGCGCTGCGCACGCCGAGGTCACCGAGCACTCGAGCCGAGGGTGAATCACGGACAGTGACATCGAGATCCCGGAGGGCGGCGCGCACCAACCGTCGGCTCGACCGTCGCCGCAGCGGCCCGGCACCCAGTCCGACCCCGGCCGCGGGGGTGCGACGCGCCGCCGCGACCGCGAGGGGTGACAGGTGGTACGGCAGGTTGGCGATGCTCGTCTCGTCCTGCAGAAGGCCGCCTCCGCCCAGAACCAGGGCATCGAGGCCCGACAATCCACCCACCACAGCACGCGAGCGGCGTGCGGCATCGGCGCCGTGGTCACGCAGTGTGGCCTCGGGAGCGACCGACAACGCCACCGCCTCTGCGCCCCGCTCGGTCAACTTGGCGCGAAGCGACGCGTAGACGAGCTCGTCTCCGAGGTTGGTCGAGCCGATCCAAGCGGCGACGCCGACGCGCATGCGCTGCAGTCTCGCCTGCTCCTCGATCCAAAGTTTTCATGCTCGGGCGTACCGGCCGACGACGCACCGGCGGTAACGGGCCTGTGGGGGAAAGCGATACGAGCATCTCGGTGCTCGTGAGCGCGTCTCCCATGCAGACGGTGACCCATCTGTGCCTTCGAGGGTGCTTGTGCTCCTTCGGAACGGACAGTAGGTTGCCGCCGACCGTTGCCACAGGATTGCCTGCGGTGACCGTTTGAAGGCGGGGGACCAGTCGGTTCCTCGCCTCGCAGGAGGGACACGACGGCGGATGTTGGATGGTGTGAGGGGGACCCAAGCGAGCATTCGCTCTGGGTCTTTTGCGCGCCCACCAGCGGTAGTCGTCGGCAATCCCGTGGCAACGTCACTCACCATCCAGAAATTTGGTCAGGAGGCCATGAATGAGTAGTAATCGCTTCAGGCGCATCAAGCGCCTTGGCGCGGCGCTCACCGCCGGCGCACTTGGGGTGGGCTTCTTGCCCATCGCCGCGCTGACCGGCACAGCGTCAGCTTCAGCGCCGACACCGACCGTGCAGTCCACGACAGCGTGGTGCGCGAACGCGTCAACAACCAACCCCTTCACCGATCTGCCGTCGTCGAACGTGCACTTCGCGAATGTGCTCTGCCTCGCTGCCGCGGGCATCACCCACGGCACCACTGCCACCACCTACTCGCCGTCGAACCCAGTTCGGCGCGACCAGATGGCCTCCTTCATCGCACAGTTCCTCGACCTGGCGAAGTCCCTGGAGACAACCGCAGGGTCGCTCACGGCGCTTCCCGCGTCCGGACCCGACGCGTTCACCGATGACAACGGCGACACGCACGAGGCGAACATCAACCGCCTCGCTGCGGCCGGCATCGTGAACGGCACCGGCGGGGGCACTTACTCGCCGGCGGATCCCGTGCGTCGCGACCAGATGGCATCGTTCATCAACAACGCCATCGAGTTCCTCACGGGCACCCGGTACTCGTCGACCACCGACTTCTTCGATGACGACAACGGCGACGTGCACGAGGCGAACATCAACGGCCTCGCCGGCGCTGGCATCGTCTCGGGCACCGGTGGCGGTCTGTACTCGCCTGCCAACCCGGTCCTCCGTGACTCGATGGGCTCGTTCATCATTCGCACCGCTGCGAAGCTGAACGCTGATGGCAAGATCAAGATCCTGCCCCCGGCTCCTGGGGCATCGAACCAGAGCTACGCGGTCAACCCTGGCTTCGGCGGCGTGAAGACCGTCTCCACGACGACGGGTGCCAACACCCAGCGAGGCGCGATCACCTGCTCCGTGACGACCACCGACACCGTGAGCCTCGGCCTCGTGCCGTTCCTCAACACCACGGTCGTCAGCGGCAAGACGGTGTTCAAGGATGCGAACCAGGACCTCCGAGCCGACAACATGGGCAACCCGTCGGGTAGCGGTCTCCCCGGTGCGTTCATCCAGTCCGTCAACGGCGTCGCGCAGCCCGCCAACACCGCCTTCATCCCGAACGTGGTTGCAGGCTCCGATGGCAAGATCACGTTCATCCTGAACTCGGTGACGAACAACTCCACGGCGAGTGCTGTGGTGTTCAAGGACGCGGACACCAACGGCCAGCTGAACCTCACCTCGACTGATCCGAACACGTTCTTCGGTCTGCCGAGCGAGGCGTTCGGTTCGGGCTGCTCGGGCGTCTGGATTCCGCCCGAAGCGGGGTTGGCGACCTTCAACCTGGACCTGACCGATCCGAGCTGCCCAATCAACCCGGGAGCGGGAACGGCTCCGGGCGTCGTCATCGCGATCCAGATTCTCCACGAGTTCACGAGCTGCTCGTTGCAGTTCAACTACGGCTCTGACGACGTCTATCAGTACGCCAGCAATGTCGGTGGTCCGAACATCACGATCACTGAGGC
>JBEEGB010000455.1:0-4702 GCA_041166585.1 Acidimicrobiaceae bacterium | reverse complement strand
ACCTACATTCACCAAAACCCCACGCCACGTTGTCATAACCCGTGGTCCACCAAATGGGATCAAGGCCTAGTAGCACCCCCAACGGGATTCGAACCCGTGTCGCCACCTTGAAAGGGTGGTGTCCTAGGCCTCTGGACGATGGGGGCTGGGAGGGGTGAGGCTAGCGTCGCCCCGTGCGGCGAAGGGCAGGGTTCGCGCTGGCAGCGATGGCCGGCTACCTCGCCGGGTCCCTCCCCTCCGGCGACATCGCTGCCCGCGTCGCGACCGGCGGCTCCACTGATCTGAGGTCCGCAGGCAGCGGCAACCCGGGCGCGGCCAACGCCATCAAGGTGCTCGGCCCGGGCTGGGGGTACGGCGTCATGGCCGCCGACATCGCCAAGGGAGCGGTCGCCTGCGGGGTGGGGCGACGCGTGGCGGGGGACAGCGGGTCACACGTCGCCGGGACCGCTGCGGTCGTCGGCCACTGCTTCCCGGTCTGGAGCCGGTTCAAGGGCGGCAAGGGCGTTGCTGCCAGCGTCGGCCAGTGCCTCGCCACCTTTCCGGTGTACGCACCCATCGACCTCGGCGTGGCGTGGGCGACGAGCGCGTCGCCGCGGTGGAAGCGACGGGCATACGGTGCCACGGTGATCGCGTCCGGTTGTTGGGTGGCGGGTGGCGCGCTCTGGGCCTGGCGGGGTTGGCCGAACCTGTGGGGCCCGCGCCCGACGGCCGCCCTCCCCATCGCATCAGCGGCGAGCAGCGCGGTGATCCTCTACAAGTTCGCAACCGCGTGATCGGCATCGTCACCGACTCCAACTCCCAGCTCCCTCCCGAGCTGCAGGAGCGCTACCACGTGGAGGTCGTGCCCCTCACCGTCGTGGTGGACGGCACCGACTACGCGGAAGGCGTCGACCTCGACGCCGACGGCTTCTACGCGTTCTTCAGCGATGGGCACGTCCCCACCGTGTCGACCGCACAGCCGAGCCCCGGTCGCTTCTCGGAGGCCTACGAGCGGGCGGCAGCGTGGGGTGCCACCGAGGTGCTCTCCATCCACATCGGCTCGGCCATCTCGGGCACGCTCAACAGCGCGAAGGTGGCAGCGGCCGATGCCCCGGCGCCGGTGCGCCTCGTCGACACCGGTACGTCGTCGTTCGGCATCGCCTGCTGCGTGTGGGAGGCGGGCGAGGCCATCGCGAGTGGAGCAACGATCGACGAGGCCGCCGCGGTGGCGGAGTCCACCGCCGCCACGATCGGCAACGTCTTCGTGGTGAAGGCGCTCGACCTGGCGCGCGCCGGCGGGCGCGTGGTGGTCGCCGAGGACGACGCGTCTGACGCGATCCCCCTGCTCTCGCTGGTCGGTGGCGACCTCCAGGTCGTCGGTCAGGTGAGCGATGTCGCCGCGGCCGCAGATGCGATGTCGGCCTACGCGACCCGGCCCGAGCTGGGGGATCAGCTGCGGGTCGCGGTCGGGATCGCCGACGCGGGGGCGGCGCCCCTGTGGAACGCGCTCGAGGATCGCCTGCGCGACCACGCGTCGGTCGTCGACCTGGTCCGCTACCGCATCGGGCCGAGCGTCGGTGCCCACACCGGCCCCGGCACCGCCGGAGCATTTTTCTACCCGGCGGGCTGAGCCCTGCTCCCGAGGCCGCGGTCGCAGCTTCCCCTCGTGATCGCGGTCATGGTGGTCGGAGTGCTCGGTGTGGGGATCGGCGCGGTGGTGCTCCATGGCGGCAAGAGCGGTCCTCCGCACCCGAGCCGGTGGGACGCCCGTGTGCTCGACATCGTCGCGTTCGACGAGCGGCACCGAGGGCTCACCTACGAGCACCCTGTGTTCGTCGACTTCGTCAGTCCCGACGAGTACTCCAAGCGCACGCGCGCCGAGCAGAGCGCGCTCACCCCTGAGGACAAGAGCCAGCTCGCCGCGGCGGAGGCCGAGCTGCGGGCGCTCGGGCTGGCGTCGGGATCGGTCGACCTGTTCTCCGCGGGCAACGACCTCGCCGACAACGGCACCCTTGCCTTCTACGACCCGGACACCGAGCGGGTGACGGTTCGCGGCACCGAGCTCACCGTCGATGTTCGCGTCACCCTGGCGCACGAGCTGACCCACGTGCTGCAGGACCAGCACTTCAACATCAAGGCCTCGCGCATCCGCCGGTTCACCACGTCCGGCGAGCGAGAGGCGTTCCGCGCCGTCGTCGAGGGCGACGCCGTCCGCATCGAGAACGAGTACGTCGCATCGCTGACCGAGGCAGAGAAGGCGGAGTACCGCAGCGCGACCCGGGCGTCAGTCGACAGCACGAAGAACAGCTTGCAGAGCGTGCCCGTCGCGCTGCAGGCGTTGCAGGGCGCGCCGTACGTCTTCGGCCCTCGCCTCCTCGAGCTCGTCAAGTCCAAGGGCGGGGTGAACGGGATCAACGAGGCGTTGCGATCACCACCGTCGACGGAGGAGCAGCTGCTCGACCCCCGTGCCTACTTCGGCCACGACGGCGCCAAGCCGGTCGAGCCTCCTGCGCTCCCCGACGGCGTGAAGGAGAGCACCGACAGCGGCGACTTCGGCGCGCTGTCGTGGCTCCTGGTGCTGGGCGAGCGCATCGATCCCGCGGTCGCCCTCACGGCGGCGGACGGCTGGGGTGGCGACGCGTACACCTCGTTCGTGCAGGACGGCCGCGGGTGCATCCGCATCGCGTTCCGCGGCGACACCGGACAGGACACGACGGAGATGCACGACGCCCTGAACCAGTGGGTGGCCCTGATGCCATCGGGCGCGGCGTCGGTGACCGAGGACAGCGCCGGCGTGTTGCTCCAGTCGTGTGATCCGGGCAAGGACAGCGGGCTGGTGCTGAACAACCGAGCGCTCGACCTCATCGTGATCCCGGCCATACGCGAGGAGGTGATGCTCTCCGGGCTCCGCGACGGTGGCCTCGACGTCGACAAGGCCTTCGCGTTCGGCGACTGCTTCGTCCGCCGGCTGACCTTCGAACAGATCACCGCGCTGTCCGCAACCGATGACGGCAGCGTGTCCCCCGAGCTGACGCAGGTGCTGCAGAACGCGTCCGCGACGTGCACCAGCCAGATCAGCTGACGCTCACCAGTCCGCGAGTGCTTGCACGATGCTGCCGAGGAGCTGGCTGAGGTAGCCGTAGACGGCGAAGCCCGGGGCGCGGGGGTCATCGGGGTCGATCGCCTCCATCTCCTCGCTCACGTCGAGGCGGGTGCCGAGGACGAGCCGCAGGTCGTTGATGGCGCCCATCCACGCGGTCAGCTGGCTCTCGTCGAGCTGGGTCGCGTCGACCGTGGCCTCGACGACGTCGATGGTGGCCAGCCGCCGTTCGAGCAGCTCGTCGTGCACGAGCGCGCGGTACTCGTCGTTGCGGGCCTCGTCGTTGGGATGCGCCGGGGGGAACAGTCGCTCGAGCCCGTCGTTCTCCTCCGCCACCAGCAGCTCACGGAGCTGCTGGACGAGCCCACCGAGCAGCTCACGCTCGTGGTCGGCCAGGTTGACGCGGAAGGAGCCGTCCCGGTTCCGGCGCACCCCCCACTTCATCGCTCGCTCATTGGTCGTGCTGCATCGTCGCCCACAGCCCGTGCTCGTGGAGACGGAAGACGTCGAGCTCCGCCTTCTCCCTCGTGCCGTTGGAGACGACCGCCCGCCCCTTGTGGTGGACGTCGAGCATGAGCTCGGTCGCCTTCTCGAGGCTGTAGCCGAAGAGCTTCTGGAACACGAAGGTCACGTAGTCCATGAGGTTGATCGGGTCGTTCCAGACGATCACCACCCAAGGCCGGTCGGGCACGACATCGGTGTCGCCCACCGGCACGTCGACCTCGGCCGGGCTGATCGTCAGCGTCGACATCGACGCAATTGAACCAGGCTCAGGCTGGGGTCAGGAACGAAACGGCTGCAGGCTCGTCAGCCGGCACCGGTTCGGGTCGCTGCCAGAGGCCGAGGTGGAAGTGCAGGACGGCGATCCAGACGCACACCGCGCCGAACACGTGGATGCCGACGAGCAGCACCGGCACCCCCGTGAAGTACTGGGCGTAGCCCACCCCGGCTTGGGCCACGAGGACGGCGAGCAGCACCTGGCCGCGGCGGCGTACGACGGCAGGAGCGCCCGTGCGATGCAGGAGCCACAGCGTGACCAGCACCGCCAGCAGGAAGAGGTTCTCGGCGAGGCCGTGGATGCGGGCGACGTCGGGGACGAAGAAGGCCAACCGCTCCGCCTTGTCGTCACCACCGTGCGGCCCTGCCCCGGTGACGACCGTGCCGGTCAGCAGCACGAGGATCGTCGCCACCACGAGGACGCGCCCCATCGCCCTGACCTCGGGCGCGACGACGGGGTGGGAAGGCGTATTGGGTTCGCCGGCCCGGTGGTGGAGGAGCACGGCGAGCCACACGAGCACGATCGAGAGGAGGAAGTGGGCCATCACGAACGGCGGCTGCAGGTCGACCAGGACGCTGATGCCGCCCAGCACGGCCTGGGCGAAGACCCCGGCGACCAGGCTCACCGACAGCCAGGTGAGGTCGCGGCGCCGCGGCACGCGCCGGAAGGACCCGAGCACGGCGAGGATGACGGCGACCGACACGAGACCCGTGATCATGCGGTTGGCGAACTCGACCACGCCGTTGAGACCGGTGGCGCCGCGAGGCACGAGGCTGCCCTTCTCACAGGACGGCCAGGTCGGGCAGCCCAGACCCGATCCGGTCAGGCGGACGGCCGCGCCGGTG
>JBEEGB010000454.1:0-2754 GCA_041166585.1 Acidimicrobiaceae bacterium | reverse complement strand
ACGACACCGCCGCCGACCTCGGTGAGATCATGCTCGGCACCTGCCACTCGTTCCAGCCCGGCACCATCGAGCTCGGCTTGCGCAACCGGGGCCAGACCCGTGACTTCTCGGAGACCCCGGATGCCTTGCTCGAGGAGCCCAGCGCCTGACCGGATGGCGTCGAGGTCGTACGCCGACGAGATCGACCTTCATCAGCTCGCGGGCTGCAGGCCCGTCAGGTCGGCGAACCGGCGCAGACCGTCGACCGCCTCCCTCGAACGCGCCCAGGGCGACACGATGATGCGGTGGACACCCGCGTCCTCCCAACGGCGCAGGTCGTCCCGCGACTCGATCGGGCCGCCGACGGTGACCTCGACGGGCGGTGCGCCTTCGGCCCGCAAGCGAGCGAGCTCCGTCACCGGACCGACGACCGAGTCGAGGGTGTGGGCCATGCCGACCCACCCGCCCCCGTACTGCGCGGCGCGCCGGAGGGCAGGCTTGGACTCGCCGCCCACCACGATCGGGGGGTGGGGCCGTTGCACGGGCTTGGGCTCGAACATCACCGGATCGAAGTCGAAGAACTCGCCGTGGTGCTCGACCACCTCCTCGGTCCACAGCCGGCGGCACACCTCGAGTGCCTCGTCGAGGCGCCGCCCGCGGGTGGCGAAGTCGAGGCCGACGGCGGTCCACTCCTCCGCCAGCCAGCTGGCGCCGACACCGGCGATCGCCCGTCCCCCGCTCACGATGTCGAGGGTGGCGATGGCGCGCGCCGCGACGAACGGGTGGCGCAGGCCGAGGTTGTAGACGTGCGTCGCCAGCCGTATCTGCTGCGTGCGCCCCGCGAGGTAGGACAGGTAGGCGAACGCGTCGAACACCGGCGTGCTCGGCGGCACCGGCGGGTGGTCGTCCCCCGCGAACGGCGAGCCGGCCATCACGACAGGGAACACCAGGTGCTCGGGCAGCCACACCGACTCGTAGCCGAGCCGATCGGCTTCCTCGGTCACGTCGACGAAGAACGCCGGGTTGAGCCTTCCCAACGCAACACCGAGCTTGATCACGACCGCAGAACGTAACCGGGAGTCGTTCTGGCGCCAGCCAGAACGGGAGGGAGGGGGGTGGCGTGGATGACGGTGAGCTCTTGGACGGCGCGGGTGAGGGCGACGTAGAGGAGGCGGAGACCGGACGGGCCGCCGGCGGCGAACAACGCGGGCTCGACGACGACCACCGCGTCGAACTCGAGTCCCTTGGCTTCAGGCGGGTTCACCACGAGCACGTGGTCCGGCACAGGGACGTGCAGCGCGGCGCGCACCGCGGCGTCGAGCTCCTCGGGGACGACGACCCCGACCGTCCGCCATGCGGTGGCGCGCTCGGCCACGACCGCTGCGACCTCGGCCGCCAGCGCGGCAGGCTCCGCGACCGCGACGATCACCGGCTCGCGGCCCGACTCGCGAACAGAGCGTGACGGGCGGACGTCGGGCGCCGCCTCGGGCAAGAGCCGGTTCGCGTACTCGATCACCGGTGCGGGGACCCGGTAGCCGAGCTCGAGCTCGGTCAGCTGTGCGCCCGCCGGGTCACCGAGGTGGCGAAGCGCGTCCACCCAGGACGACTGTGCGCCCGGCCGCGTGGCCTGGGCCAGGTCGCCGAGCACCGTCATCGAGCCGCTCGGACACCGGCGCGCCAAAGCCCGAAGCTCCATCGCCGTGAGGTCCTGGGCCTCGTCCACCACCACGTGCCCATACGTTCGGGTCACGCCATCGGTGAGCGCCTGCGCCTCGTCGACCAGCACGAGGTCGGCCGCCGTCCACGGCTCGTCGTCGATGCGCTTGGTCGCCTTGCGCAGCACCATGCGCTGCTCGTCCGCGTCGAGCAGCCCTTCCGCGGCCGTGCGCAGCGCGGTCGGCGACGAGAGCAGCCGGCGCACGATCGCCGCGGCGCTCACCGTGGGCCACCAACGACCGAGGGCCGCCTGGAAGTTGCGTTGACGGCGAAGGTCCTCGGTGAACCCGAGCGGGACGGCGTCATCGCCTCGACGCTCGGCGATGGCTTGCCCGGCCAAGCGCTCGAGCTGCGTGCGGAGCGCCCCACGGCCGATGTTGTGCGGCACGCCGCGCGACCGGATCTCCGCGATCGCGTTGCGCGCGTCGGCTGCCGTCAGGCGCACCGCGCCCCAGGCCGTCATCACGTCGACGTCGTCGGCCGGCGCGTTGACGGTCGACGCGACGGCCCGTGCCAGCACCTGAGCCATGCGCGCGCTGCCCTTGACGGCCGCGACGTCGTGCGGATCGAACGCACGCGTCCTCCCACCGACGAGGCCCTCCATCGTCGTCTGGCGCACCGCGCTCTCGCCGAGGGACGGGAGCACCTGGGCGATGTAGCGGAGGAAGATGGGGTTCGGCCCGATCACGAGCACGCCCTGCTGGTCGAGCAGCACGCGGTGCTCGTAGAGCAGGAACGCGGCGCGGTGCAGACCGACCGCGGTCTTGCCGGTTCCGGGCCCGCCTTGGACGAGCAGGCACGACCCGAGCGGCGCGCGGATGACGACGTCCTGCTCGGCCTGGATCGTGGCGACGATGTCGCGCATCTCGCCGGTGCGCTCGCGCTCGAGCTCCGCGAGCAACGGGTCGGGGATGCCGCCGTGACGAGCGGCGTGCACGCTGTCGGGGTCGTCGAACACCTCGTCGAACAGATCGTCGAGCGTGCGGTTGGTCATCATGAAGCGGCGCCGCAGCCGCAACCCGAACGGGTCGGACGCGGTGGCCCGGTAGAACGGCGTGG
>JBEEGB010000453.1:0-2641 GCA_041166585.1 Acidimicrobiaceae bacterium | reverse complement strand
GCTCAACATCACCGCCACCCAGCCGACCGCAACGGCGTACCTCACGGCTTGGCCGGCGGGGCAGACCCAGCCCACGGCGTCCAACCTCAACGTCACCCCCGGCATCACCGTCGCGAACCTCGCCACCGTGAAGGTCGGCGGCGCGGGCAAGGTGCGGCTCGCGAACAGCGCGGGCTCGACGCACGTGATCGTCGACGTCGTCGGCTGGTACGGATCTGCCGGCACAGCCCACAGCCGCTTCCACCCGCTCACGCCGGCACGCGTGCTCGACACCCGCACCGGTCCGAGTGGGCGCAGCACACCGGTGGGACCGGGCAAGACGCTCGAGCTGACCGTGGCGGGCGCGGGTGGCGTGCCGAGCGCGGGTGCGACCGGCGTCGTCGTGAACATCACCGCCGTCCAGCCGAACGCCGGCGGGTGGCTCACCGCGTGGCCGACCGGTCAGGCGATGCCCAACGCGTCCAACCTGAACTTCGTGCCGGGGGCCGTCGTGCCCAACCTCGCGGTGCTCAAGGTCGGCACCGGAGGCAAGGTCAGCATCTACAACAGCGCTGGTTCGACGGCGGTCATCGTCGACGTCGTCGGCTGGTACGACGCGTAGATCTTCCTACGGAGCAATGCGCGCGAGCGCGGCATCGAGCTTGGCCTCCAGGCGGCGGACGTCCGCCTTGGTGGCGTTCTCGTCGGGTTCCTTCAGCGAGACCGAGATCGTGCCGCCGGGCATGAGCGTCGCCTCCGCCACCTCCGCGACGGTGTTCGCGCCCTGGCGGCGCACGATGCTGATGACGTTCTCCTCGCGCAGCCCGAGCCTGCGCACGGCCTCCTCGTCCACCTCGCCGTCCTTGACGAGGGTGGTCGCCGAGCCTTCGAGCAGGTGCGTCAAGACGTCGCTGCGCCTGGTGAACCTCACCACGACCGCGTTGATGCCGATCAGCACGACGGCGCCGAGCAGGCCGCCGAGGAGGGAGTTGTCGGGGCCGATGATGGCGTTCTGGACCACGTTCGACAGCAGCAGCAGCACCACGAAGTCGAACGAGTTGAGCTGCGCGAGGTCACGCTTGCCCGCGAGGCGCAGCAGCACGAGGATCCCGGCGTAGACGGCCACCGTGCGGATCCCCTTCTCCACGAGCGGAACGCCCATGGTGAACAGATCGTCGGCGATGTTGGCGATGACCACGGCATCCTCCGTTGGCGGGGACGAGCAAGGGGTCGGTAGCATCGCACCCCTTGTTCGAGCGCTCCGGCGCGATCTCTGAAGTAGGGGTTCCGATGGCTGAGATCACCTTGGCGGCTGCAACCGGCCGCCCCACCGGCTCACGGGCCAGTGGCCGACTGCGTGCTGCCGGCAAAGTGCCTGCGACCGTCTACGGGCTGGGCAACGACCCGGTCGCCGTGGCGGTCGACTGGCGCGACCTGCGCCACGCCCTCACCGGCGAGGCCGGGTTGAACGCGCTGATCAACCTCGAGGTCGACGGCCACGCGAGCGAGCTGACGATCGTGAAGGAGATGCAGCGCCACCCGATCAAGCGCAGCGTCCTGCACGTCGACTTCCTGCGGGTGAGCCGCGACGTCGCCATCGAGGTGGACGTCCCCATCGTCCTCACCGGCGAGGCCGAGGACGTGATGCGCAACGAGGGCGTCATCGAGCAGGTGCTGTTCAACCTGACGATCAGCGCCAAGCCGGGCGCCATCCCCAACGAGATCAACGTCGACGTGAGCGGCCTGCACATCGGCGATTCGGTGCGCATCGGTGACCTCTCGCTGCCGAGCGGTGCCGAGGCCGTCGGCGATCCCGAGGACCCGGTCGTGCTGGCCGTCGGTGCACAGGTGAGCGAGGCCGATCTCGAGACCGAGGCCGACGTCGAGGCCGCAGAGGCTGCGGAGGTCGCGGCTGGCGAGGCCGACGCGGCCGGCGAAGGCGCGCCCGACGGCGACGGTGGCGGGGAGAGCTCCGGGCAGGAGGGCTAGCCACCCTGGCCGCCGACCTGCTCTGTGTAGGGCTCGGCAACCCGGGCAGCGAGTACGAGCGCAGCCGCCACAACTGTGGGGCCGACACCGTCGCGCTGCTCGCCGAGCGCCACGGTGGCTCGCTCAAGCGCGACAGGAGTCGGGCGCGTACGGCCGAGGTGGTGATCGGTGGTCGCCGCCTCGCGCTCGCCATTCCGCTCACGTACTACAACGAGTCGGGTTTGGCGGTGGCCGCGTTGGCGCGCCGCCACGACCTCGACGACGCGAGCCGCATCGTGATCGTCCACGACGAGCTCGATCTCCCGGTCGGCAAGATCAAGGTCAAGCTGGGCGGTGGGCTGGCCGGCAACAACGGGCTGCGGTCGATCAAGAGCCACCTGCACACCGACGAGTTCGCCAGGGTCCGCATCGGTGTCGGCAAGCCGCCCGGACGCCAGGAAGGCGCCGACCACGTGCTGCGCCGTCCGGGAAAGGCCGAGCGCATCGAGCTCGACACCGCCATCGACGAAGCAGCCGACGCGGTGGAGATGATCCTCGCCGAGGGCATCGAGGCCGCCATGACCCGCTTCAACGCCAGGAACGTCCCTGACCCAGACGACCCCTGACCGTTTGTGCGGTCCTGAGTCGGAGAATTTCCGACTCAGGACCGCCAGAACGGGTCGTTAGGGCAGCG
>JBEEGB010000452.1:0-2631 GCA_041166585.1 Acidimicrobiaceae bacterium | reverse complement strand
CGGTCAGCAGCATCGGAGAGGCGGAACCGGTCGAGCAGCTCACCGGCGCGCGGCACGATGCCGGCCCGGGGCTGGTGCGCGAGGCGACCGACCATGATGAGGTTCTCGCGGCCCGTGAGGTTCTCGTCGACCGCGGCAAACTGGCCGGCGAGGCCGATGCGCGTGCGGATCTCACCCGGTTGGCGGCTGACGTCGATGCCGAGGATCTCGGCCCTGCCGGCATCGGGGCGGAGGATCGTGGTGAAGATGCGGACCGCGGTGGTCTTGCCCGCCCCGTTGGGGCCGAGCAGACCGAGCACGGTGCCGGCGGGAACAGACAGGTCGACGCCATCGAGCGCGACCACATCACCGAACCGCTTCACCAGTCCTTCGGCGTAGATCGCTGGGTTGGTCATGACCGCGAGCGTCGCGCCGATCCTTGACCATCGTCAATCATTTTCTTGAGTAAAGACAATGGTTGTCTGCGATAAAGCATCGTGCTACCTTTGGGCTGTGACACGGGCGAGCGACGCCGGGCGGGAGGCATGGCGCCACGTCGCTGACCTGTGGTTCGGCGACGAGAACAACGATCGCTTCCACGACGCGTGCGCCGCCGCCGACCTGTCGCCTCCGCAGCTCAAGGCGCTCCTCTCGTTGGAGCAGGGCACGGCACAGTCGATGCGGACGCTGGCGGAGGGTTGGCGGTGCGACGCTTCCTGGGTCACCGGCATCGTCGATGGGCTCGAGGAGCGCGGCTACGCCGTACGGCGGGTCCACGCCACCGACCGGCGGGTCAAGGTCGTCGAGATCACGGCGCTGGGCGAGAAGGCCAAGGCCAAGGCGCTGGAGCGGCTGCACGAGCCGCCCCCGTCGTTCGCCGTGTTGACCCTCGCCGAGCAACGCGCGCTGCGAGACCTGTTGCGCAAGGTGCGCAAGGCTGCGGACGAGCGCACCACGCTCTCGCCCGAGAACTGACGAAGGGGGCCTCGCGGCCCCCTTCGTCGATGCAAGCTCGCTCGGAGCGGCAATGAACGGGTTACATCATCCCGCCCATGCCACCCATGCCGCCCATGCCACCCATGCCTCCCGGCATCCCTCCGCCGGCGCCAGCCGCTTCGGGCTTGTCGGCGATGAGGCACTCGGTGGTGAGCAGGAGGCTGGCGATCGACGCCGCGTTCTGCAGCGCAGCACGCGTGACCTTGGCGGGATCGATGACCCCGGCCTTGAACAGGTCCTCGAAGTCGCCGGTCGCGGCGTTGAAGCCGACGTTGCCGGTCTCGCGGAGGATCTGCTCCACGACGACCGCACCTTCGTGGCCGGCGTTCACGGCGATGAGCCGAGCCGGCGCCTCGATGGCGAGCCACACGCTGCGAGCGCCCGTGGCCTCGTCGCCCTCGAGCTTCTTGAGCACCTTCTCGATGGCGGGACGAGCTCGGAGGAGTGCGGTGCCGCCACCGGCGACCACGCCCTCTTCGATCGCGGCCCGGGTCGCCGAGAGCGCGTCCTCGATGCGGTGCTTCTTCTCCTTCAGCTCGACCTCGGTGGCCGCGCCGACCTTGACGACCGCGACACCGCCGGCCAGCTTGGCGAGGCGCTCTTGGAGCTTCTCGCGATCCCAGTCCGAGTCGGTGTTCTCGATCTCGTTCTTGATCTGCTGGATGCGGCCCTTGACGTCTGCCTCGGAACCGCCGCCCTCGATGATCGTGGTGTTGTCCTTGGTCACGACCACCTTGCGAGCCCGGCCGAGCAGGTCGAGCGTCACGTTGTCGAGCTTGAGCCCGACCTCCTCGGAGATCACCTGACCACCGGTGAGGGTGGCGATGTCCTGGAGCATCGCCTTGCGACGGTCACCGAAGCCGGGGGCCTTCACCGCGACGGACACGAACGTGCCGCGGATCTTGTTGACCACGAGCGTGGCGAGCGCCTCGCCTTCGATGTCCTCGGCGATGATGAGGAGCTGCTTGCCCGACTGCATGACCTTCTCGAGCACCGGGATCAGGTCCTGGACGGAGCTGATCTTGCCGGAGTTGATCAGGATGTACGGGTCGTTCAGCACGGCCTCTTGGCGGTCGCCGTCGGTGACGAAGTACGGCGAGAGGTAGCCCTTGTCGAACTGCATGCCCTCGGTGAACTCGAGCTCCATGCCGAAGGTGTTCGACTCCTCGACGGTGACGACGCCGTCCTTGCCGACCTTGTCGATGGCGTCCGCGAGGACCTCACCGATCGCGGGGTCAGCGGCGGAGATGGAGGCGACCTGGGCGATCTCCGCCTTGTCGTCGATCTCCTTGGACTGCTTCTTGATGGACTCGACCGCGGCTGCGACAGCCGTGTCGATACCCCGCTTGAGCGCCATCGGGCTCGCGCCGGCGGCCACGTTGCGGAGGCCTTCCTTCACGAGGGCCTGCGCCAGCACGGTTGCGGTGGTGGTGCCGTCACCAGCGATGTCGTTGGTCTTGGTGGCGACCTCCTTCACCAGCTGTGCGCCCATGTTCTCGAACGGGTCGTCGAGCTCGATCTCCCGAGCGATCGACACACCGTCGTTCGTGATGGTCGGCGCACCGAACTTCTTCTCGAGGACCACGTTGCGGCCCTTCGGGCCGAGCGTGACCTTCACCGCGTCGGCCAGCTTGTTCACGCCGGCCTCGAGGGCCC
>JBEEGB010000451.1:0-3407 GCA_041166585.1 Acidimicrobiaceae bacterium | reverse complement strand
CAGGGCGCCGACGTCGCTGCCGATGCCAGGGCCAGCGTCGCCAGGGCCCTTGCCGTGGCCATCGCGGTGACCGTGGGGTTCGCCACCAGCTACGCGCTGCTCGGCTTGGTGGTGAGCCGGCTGACCGACGGCGTGTACGACGTCGCGCCGTGGGTGTCGGTGCTCATCGGGCTGGCGCTCGTGTCCTTCGGCGTCGCGCTGCTCGCGGGCTACGCGCCCAACCTGCGGACACCGCACCTCGACAAGGGCGGTCGGACCCGTGGCTTCGGGTCGATGGTGCTCTTCGGCGTGTCGTACGCTGTCGCGTCGCTCGGGTGCACCCTCGGGCTCTTCCTCGGCGTGATGTCGACCAACTTCGGGCGCGGGTTCGCGTCGGGCGTCGCGTACTTCAGCGCGTTCGCGGCGGGGTTCTTCCTCGTCGTGGCGTCGTTGACGGTGGCCATCGCACTCGCGGAGCACTCCTTGGTGCGCACGGTGCGGCGCGTGCTGCCCTTCGTGAACCGCATCGCGGGTGGGCTGCTGGTGCTCACCGGCGCGTACGTCGCGTGGTACGGCGTGGTCTCGATCCGCACGCCGACCTCGTCGGACGGCGTTGTCGACAGGGTGACGCTGTGGTCGAGCGATGCCAGCGACTGGGTGCAGCGCACCGGAGGCACGACGATCGCGCTCGTGCTGTCGACGGTGATCACTGCGGCCGCCGCGTTCGTCTTCTTCAGCCGTCGGGGTGCGCGAACGTCCTCGTGATCAGAGGAGACCGACGAGCCCGATGCCGGCGGCACCGGCGACCAGGCTGGTCGTGAGCCCGCCGACCATCGCGATCACCGCGGCACGAGGGGTTCCCTCCTCGACCAGGCGCACCGTCTCCCAGCTCAACGTCGACCATGTGGTGAGCGCGCCGCAGAAGCCGGTGCCGAGGACGGTTCGGATCGCGGGGTCGGGTTGGTGGTAGAGCGCGGCGCCGGTGAGCAGGCCGAGGATGAACGAGCCGGCGACGTTCACGACGAGCGTGCCGATCGGCACCTGGGCGCCGAGCCGGCGCTGCACCGCCCCGTCGACGAGAGAGCGGGCCACCGCCCCCGCCGCTCCGGCCAGTGCCACACCGAGCAGCACCATCATGCCGTCGCCTTCAGCCGCCGGCCGGCCACCATGCCGGCGACGGTGGCGAGCAGCCCCGCCACAGTGGTGGTCACGACATACGCCGTGGCCATCGCCGCGCGTCCGTCCCGGACGAGCAGATCAGCCTCCACGGCGAGCGTGCTCATCGTGGTCCACCCGCCGAGCAACCCGATGCACAGGAACGGCCGTGCGTAGCGATGCGCGGGCCAGCGGGCGAGGAGGACGGTGAGCACGAAGCCGATGGCGAAGGCACCGGTCGTGTTGACCAGGAACGTCGTGGTCGGGAAGTCGCCGGCATGGACCGGCCATCGCAAGCCGGCCTCGTAGCGAGCCGTTGCGCCGATGGCCCCGCCGAGCGCAACCGCGAGGAGCACGTCGGCGCGCGGACGTCCCCAAGCCGGCTGATCGGGATCGACCGGCTCGTCGGGGAGGGCCACGAAACGACGTTACGCACGTCCCGCGGCCATCATGGCGACCGTGTTCTCGGAGCTGCTCGCCCATCCCGGCGTGGAAGAGGTGTGCGAGCTGCGCTCGCCGTTCGGTGTGATGGCGTTCCACGGCGGGAACCTCGAGGTGGGCACCGACGTGATCGCGGAGCAGGCCGCCGAGCTCGCAGGCGCCTCGTTCTATGCCGTGCGCCAACCGGCTGATCTGCGCTGGCACATCCCGTCGACCGCGGTGCAGCCGTCGCAGTCCGCCGCGCTGGCCGCGTTCATCGATCACGTCGAGGTGGTGGTCGCGCTGCACGGCTACGGGCGCGAGGGCTACTGGACCACCCTGCTGCTCGGCGGTCGCAACCGGTCGTTGGCCTCGCACCTGGCCGGGGCGCTGAGGCCGAGCATCGAGCCGCACGGCTACGACGTGATCGACGACCTCGAGGCCATCCCGGCACCGCTGCGCGGCGTGCACCGCGCCAACCCCGTCAACCTGCCCCGGGGCGGCGGTGTGCAGCTCGAGCTCCCACCTCGCATCAGGGGCACGACGCCGCTCTCGAAGCCCGAGCACACCGATGCGCTCGTCACGGGTCTCGCTGAGGGCATCCGCACCTGGTCGATCTAGTTTCAGAAGCGTGGAACTTCGCATCTTCACCGAGCCCCAGATGGGTGCCACCTACGACCAGCTCCTCGCGGTGGCGAAGGAGACCGAGGCGCTCGGCTTCGACGCCTTCTTCCGATCCGATCACCTGCTGGGCTTCGACCCTGAGCCCGCGCCGCCTGGCTCGACGGATGCGTGGATCACGCTGGCCGGGCTCGCCCGAGAGACGAGCCGGATCCGCCTCGGCACGCTCGTCACCCCGGTGACCTTCCGCCTCCCGGGCCCGCTCGCGGTCTCCGTCGCCCAGGTCGACGCGATGAGCAGCGGCCGCGTCGAGCTCGGCCTGGGCACCGGCTGGTACGACCGCGAGCACGAAGCGTTCGGCATCCCGTTCCCGCCGACGCCCGAGCGCTTCGACATGCTCGAGGAACAGCTCGCGATCGTCACCGGTCTCTGGGGCGTGCCGGAGGGCGAGTCGTTCTCGTTCGCGGGAACGCACTACCAGGTGACGGACTCCCCGGGCCTGCCCAAGCCGGTGCAGCGACCGGGGCCGCCGATCATCATCGGCGGCTTCGGCGCCAAGCGCACCCCGCGCCTCGCCGCCACGTACGCCGCGGAGTTCAACACACCGTTCGCGCGCATCAACGACTTCACCGCCGCGTGCGGGCGCGTGCTCGCCGCGTGCGAAGACATCGACCGCGACCCGACGACGCTGGTGCTGTCCGCGGCGTTGACGGTGTGCTGCGGAACAGACGAAGCCGAGGTGGCACGCCGCGCGTCGGCCATCGGCCAGGATCCCGAGCAGCTGCGCGCCGGAGGCGCGGCCGGCACCCCTCAGGAGGTGCTGGACCGCATCGCCCTCTACCGCGACGCGGGTGCGAGCCGAATGTACCTCCAGGTGCTCGACCTCGAGGACCTCGACCACCTGCGGCTGCTGGCCGCCGAGGTCCTCCCGCACGTCTGAATCGGGGGTTCAGGGCGAGAGGCGAGCGGTGGTCCAGCCGCCGGAGGTGCGCCGGTAGACGATGCGGTCATGCAGCCGGTTGGCGCCCTGCTGCCAGAACTCGATGGAGTCGGGTCTGAGGCGGAACCCGCCCCAGAACGGCGGTCGGGGGACGGGCCCCCCGGCGTAGCGCGCCTCGAGCTCCTCGACCCGGCGCTCCAGCCACGCCTTGTCAGGGATCTCGCTGCTCTGGTCTGAGGCCCACGCCCCGATCTGGCTCTCACGGTCGCGGGTCGAGAAGTACGCATCCGAC